>CAJKZL010000014.1 GCA_905204385.1 uncultured Odoribacter sp.
AACATCAATGCAGATTCTAATGGAAGCCTCTAAAGGGCTGTCAGTCACCTTCCACCGGGCATTTGACGTATGTCGTAATCCTCAAAAGGCACTGGAGGAGATCATAGAGCTGGGATGCAACCGTATTCTGACTTCCGGGCAGCAACCTACGGCTGAACAAGGTATCGGTCTTTTAAAAGAATTGCAAGGATTGGCTGCGGGAAGAATTACGTTACTTGCCGACTGTGGAGTAAATGAAAATAATATTGCGCGGATTGCGGCAGAAACCGGAATCAATGAGTTTCATTTCTCGGCACGCGAAAGTATTCAAAGTGAAATGAAATTCAGAAATGAAGTTGTCTCAATGGGAGGAACAGTACATATCAACGAGTACGAACGAAATGTGACTTCCGTGCGAAGAGTCAAAGAAACAGTGGAGGCTTTATATAAAGGAATGTAAGTTATCGCCTCTCTACTATATACTAAGAAATGGTGAACATACAGCTTTAAGCCTTTTGTTCACCATTTCTATTTTGCATTACCACCAGCGGTATCAAGAAAAACCGCTATACCTTTATTTATAAATAAGGAATCACCGTAATATAAATACCTGTAATAATAGCCGAAGTAATTACTCCCGAGATATTAGCTCCCAAGGCATCTCCCAAGATGAATGAGTCCGGATTATCTTTGCTTACAATCTTTTGTGCAACCTTTGCGGTAGTCGGCACACAGCTAACAGCCGCAATACCGATGACCGGATTGTAATTACCCCGTTTAATAATATACATGATATATCCTCCGATTATTCCTCCGATACCGGAAAGTAATAATGCTACAATGCCTAATACTAATAGTTTCAATATCTTCGGATCGAGCAGCAGATGTGCATCACAAAGTACACCCAGCAACACGCCCAACATAAAAGTCGATCCATAAAGCAGCGGACCGCTCACAAAATCATAAATGTGTTTCATACCCGACTCACGAACAGCAACCCCCAGGAACAAAGAGAAGAACAAAGGAGCAGCTACCGTGAATTAGAAACAGAGAATAGCACAAAGAACAGCAGAGAAAGCCAGTTTCACTTTGGCATCGTAATTCTTCGGCGCCTTCTTGGTCACCATCTTAATAGAACGGAAACGTTTGGGAACCAACAGTTTCACAAGGTAAGGATAGCCTCCATACGTCAATCCTAAATAAAGATAGGCAACCACCGTAATAGGCACAAACAAATGCTTTGCCAATGCCAGTGAAGTAAACAATACCATCGGTCCGTCTGCTCCACCTACCATAGCCACTGATGCACTTTCTTTGAGAGTCAGGCCGAGAGCGGAAGCAATAGGAACTGTCAGGAAAGTGCCCAATTCTGCACACAGAGCAAGGAATATACTTGCAAATGGTTTCTGAAGCAGGAATCCGACATCCAAAAGCGTCCCGATACCCATAAAGACAAAGCAAGCTATGAGTCCATTACTAAACGTCAGAGTGTAAACAGGTTGCAGGAAATCTATCTGCATGGTATTCATTAATTGATCCGTATCTGAAAGCATTGGATCAAGAAAGAGGTTACCCAGTGTGCCGTCGGGCATAATCAGTGTTCCGCAGTTGATAGCTACCATTCCCAGTCCCATAGGGATCATCACCATAGGTTCGAGGATACCTTTCCAACCTAAATAGATTAGTAACAGACCGAGCAGTGCCAGAAAAACTCTTGCAGAAGCAAGTACCCCTCCGCTTGCCATCATTGTACCAATACCTTGAAATAAGGTAGCAAAATCTATATTTTCCATAAATTAGTTTCCTTTTATTGTTTGTTGTTAGTAAGTTTCTTTGAGTTCTTCTTATTGACATGCGCCTGCTCTTCTTCCCGCAGAAAGAATTCACGGGTATCCTGCGAATAATAATAATTCACCAGATTATTTTCTGAAGCTCCCGGACTCACTCCATGATAATAGCCGGAGTAGCCAGTAAAGTTTCTGTCAATCCCCCTACTGTAGTCTTCACGAGAATCACCTAAAGCATCTTCATCTGCAATAGGTATCTGCCGGACTAATCTTTCCACCTTCTGCCGATGCTGCCGCCAGCGTCGTAACCGGAGTAGTTCCAAACGGTGGGAACTATAAAAGTCAAATGAATCAGCCGCATAAGCAATCAACTTAATGACCGCAGCGACAAAAAAACCGATGAGGAAAGTCAGCCCCATCATCGCAAGAGTAGATAGTATTAAATGAGTCATAGTAATATAAAAATTAGGTTGTACAATCATATTCAAAATAAAGAAGAGGCGCCCAATGGTGAAACCATTATAAAATTTAGACACACATGAAAGTTAATCCCACTGGGCATTCCTCATCACCATATAAAAACAATCGGCGGATATTATTTGCCTGAAATCACTTCGGTATATATCCTTGCTTTTATACGACGTAACTCCCGTTTCACAACGGAAAACACAATATTTTAGTCCTTAAATACCTTATCATTAGTATTCAGGAGGTATATCATTCAACTGGGCTTTGGTAAATACAGGACCGTCTTTGCAGACATACAACTTCCCGACATTACACCGTCCACATTTTCCAACACCACATTTCATCCGGTTCTCCAGGGTGGTATAAATATTCTCATCGGCAAAGCCTAACTTCTCCAATACAGGAAAAGTGAACTTTATCATCACCGGAGGTCCGCAAACTATTGCCACGGAATCTGCACTGGCAGGTGCAGCAGCCTCAAGCACCGAAGGTACAAAACCGACTTTTCCTGTCCAGTCGGGAGTCTCCCCCCCAGGATCAACCGTAGTTATCAGATTGACATCCGGACGGTTTTCCCATTCTTTCAGCTCTTCTTTATATACCAGGTCGTTAACAGACTTGGCTCCGTAAACAATCGTTATATCTTTAAAATCTTCCCGCCTGTCCAATGCATTCCAGATGACGCAACGCATCGGCGGAAGTGCTATACCACCTGCAACGAACAACAGATTCTTTCCTTTCCACTCGTCCAACGGAAATGTGTTTCCGAAAGGTCCGCGAAAACCGACGGTAGCTCCTTCTTCCAGTTTGGCAAGTCCGGTAGTCACCCGTCCTGCCTGGCGAAATGTACACTCGATATATCCTTTACGAGTAGGCGACGAAGCAATACAGAAAGTTGACTCTCCTTCACCAAACGCAGAGTATTCACCGAACTGTCCGGCTTTGAAGTGAAAAGCTTCTCCTTCCTTCTCGTCTTTAAATCTTAACCGGAAAGTCTTGACTCCCGGAGCTTCATGGGTTATCTTCTCAATCACCATCAGGTGCGGAAGATATATATTCGACTGCTCATTCATGGCTTGATATCGATATTAAGTGTTCAAGTATATTCATATCTACCGGGCAGGCACGCGAACAACGCCCGCATCCGGTACAACCAGTTTCCTGTATCCGTTCAGGCATATAGGAGAACTTATGCAAAATGCGCTGACGCCAACGGGTGCTTTGTGTCGGGCGCGGATTATGTCCGGACGTATGGAGGGTAAACAGCGAAAAGCCGCAAGAATCCCAACAACGGACACGATGACCGGACGAACCTTTGGCATCTTCCTGAATATCAAAACAGGCACAGGTTGGACAAACATAAGCGCATGCGCCACATCCCAAACAGCGTTCGGACTGTTGTTTCCAAACAGGACTGTCGAATGCTCCCGCCAACTTCTCACGTACATTATCAACATTGAAACGGGTGGGAACGGATGCCAGATATTGTTCCTTATCTATTTCTTCGGCAGGTGTATATTCTTTCACAAAGAATTTAACTAATGCTTTGCCTTTTGCTGTCAAGACTTCCACCAATGCACTCTGATCCGGCAACTCCGTAATCTGAATATCACTGCCGGCAGTATTACCGGGCCCCCCGTGAACGGAAGTACAGAAACATGATTCATCGCATTGTGCACAACTGAAGCTGATTAATGTCATTTTCTCCCGCCGGGCATTATATAGTTTATCTTTATAATCCCAATTAAAAATACCGGAAAGGGGTGCAACCCCTGCCGCATCACAAGGACGGATTTTCCAGAGAATCGTTTCGGGAATGGCATGAATATCCGCTTCCTGCAAAGTAGCTTCTTTCCCGTCTTTCTGATAAGAGAACAGAACTTCTGTTTTCGGGAACGCAAAGCGTTTAGCCGACTGGGTAGTCTGCACATAGTCCGTCGCTACCTCATCGTAAGAAGTCACTCTTTTGAAGTCTACTTTATCTCCTGAATGCACAGGAGCAAAAATATGCATTTCCTTTTTCACCATCTGGTGAAACCATTCTTGCAGACTGCTTTTACTGATATGTAGATTTTCCATTACTTTCTTTTAATGTATAAAGTTCTCTTTATCTTCTGCCTTGAAGGTAGAAAGTACATTTCCCGCAGGATTGATAGCACCGGGAGCAACCCCGAACTCGTCCTGAATGTCTTCCATCATACTTTGTGTCATCAAATGAAGAGGAATACCCACCGGACAGGCTTGTTTACAAGCGCCACAACCGATACAGCGTCCTGCCATGTGCATCACGCGGTTAATCTGCCACTCCATATTTGTCAGCGGAGCAGACCAGGGTTGTACCCACTGCGGACAATTGACCTCCACAATACACCGGCTGCAATAACCCAACGGACAGGCAGCCCGGCAAGCATAACATTTGATGCATTTCGACATTTCCCCCATCCAGTATTTCCACCGCTCTTCACGACTCATCTTTTTCAGACGATCAATCAGTTGAAGATTCTCCTCACTAATAGTCAAGGGAAAGTCTGCCAGATATGTTTTTATTTCATCGAATCCTTTAAACTGGATAAGTTCTCCATGTCCGTCAACGGTCAGTACCAGAAGATTATCTTCTTTCAACTGGTTTTCGAATGCCAATTGAACAACCGTCCGTAATGCCGGTACTGTAGCTGTTATAGCCACTTTGCCTGTTCCTGTCAATTCCCGTTTTGTCAGATAAACTGCGATATTATTCGTGCAACGGTCGTCCAGTATCAGTCTGTCGGCATTTTCAGCCTGCCGGCAAAAGAGAGGACGTGTTCCGTGGTTTCCTTCTTCATAGCCTATCACAAGATTCACCTCTCCTTCTTGTAACAAAGCAACTGCTTTTTCTGTCAGTTTACTCATAGATAGCCTCCTTTTCCAAATAGTCCGAAGCTTTCTGATACTCCAGATAAGGTCCCAGTTCACGGATTCCGGCAACTGTCTCATTCACCAGATCAGCCCACTTGGCCCCCTCTGCCGCCGCCACCCATGAATAACGGATACGACGTACATCAATTCCCAGGAAGTCGAGCAGTCCGCGGAATACAATCCAACGACGACGTGCGTGGAAGTTTCCGGATGTATAATGACAGTCATTCGGATGACAACCCGAAACGATAATTCCATCAGCACCTCCGGCAAAGGCTTTCAACAGTAACATAAAGTCAATTCTTCCTGTGCAGGGGAAGCGGACAATTTCTACATTAGTCGCATACTTCAACCTGCTCGTACCTGTCAGGTCTGCCCCGGCATACGTGCACCAATTACAGACAAAAGCTACAATGCGCGGTTCAAATTCCTGATTATTCTCGATCTTATTTTCGTTCATAGCTTACTCTCTTTTTAATGGTTCAGCAATGCCATCACTTCGGCATAGACCTGTTCATTGGAATATCCTTGTATATCAATAGATTTGGAACGGCAGAAAGCAACACAAGTACCACAACCCTGACAAAGTCCGGGATTTACTTTAGCAACTGTCTTTATTACATTTCCATTCCTGTCTTTTATTTCTTCACGTTCGATGGCCTGATAAGGACAAGCTGTCTGACACATGAAGCATCCTACGCAAGTACTGAATAACGGAGGGGCAGTACGATTGACAACGGCTATCAACGGCTCACGAACCAGATTTGCCTGTGAAAACAATCCTGCTACTTTCACAGCGGCTCCCGAAGCCATTCCCACTGTTTCGGGAATATCTTTCGGTGCCTGACAGGCTCCTGCCAGATAGATTCCGGCTGTATTCGTTTCCACCGGTTTCAGTTTGGGGTGAGATTCGGCAAAGAACTGATAAGGGTCATAAGAATTGTGCATCTTCTGCGCCAGTTCTTCCGCTCCCTTGTTGGCAACTCCCGCTGTAGCAAGCACTACCATGTCAGCTTCTATCTCGACAGGTGATGCTCCCAACAGGGTGTCTACTCCTTTAACAATCAATTTACCGTTCTTCTCATATATACGGGCGACGCGACCACGGACGTAATTCACTCCATCCTCTTCAATGGCACGGCGCACAAATTCTTCATAATTCTTTCCTCCGGCACGAATATCCATATAGAACACGTACGATTCGCCACCATGCACCTTGTGCTGATAAAGCATCGCATGTTTGGCTGTGTACATACAGCATATCTTAGAGCAATAAGGAATTCCTTTGGCCGGATCACGGGAACCGGCACAGGCTACAAATACAATCTTTTGAGGAATCTGTCCGTCAGACGGACGGCGAATCTCTCCGAATGTAGGACCGGAAGCCGATGCCAGACGCTCAAACTGCAATCCGGTAATGACATCTTTATATTTCCCATATCCATATTCGGGAAAAAAGTCTGTATTCAACACATTGAATCCTGTAGTTACTACAATCGCTCCGACTTCTTCGGTGATAATACGGTCCTCTTGTCCGAAACGGATAGCCCCCGTAGGACATAGCTTTTCACAGACTCCGCATTTACCATTGCGATAATGGGTACAATGTTCTTTATCAATCACCGGTTTATTGGGCACTGCTTGCGGAAAAGGAACATAAATAGCTGTACGCATTCCCAAACCGGCATTAAATTCGCTCGGTATCTTTTTGATGGGACATTTACTCGTACAAAGTCCGCAACCGGTACAAAAATTCTCATCAATGCTCTTCGCTTTCAGGCGTATACTGGCTTTAAAATTACCGATAAATCCTTCCACATGCTCCAGTTCGGCATACGTATAAAGAGTGATATTCGGATGCTGCGCTACTTCCACCATTCGGGGAGTAAGAATACACTGCGAACAGTCTAATGTAGGAAAAGTTTCCGAAAGCTGTGACATGTGTCCGCCGATGGACGGTTCTTTCTCTACCAGAATGACCTGATGTCCGCAATTGGCGATGTCCAGACTTGCCTGAATTCCGGCAATTCCTCCTCCAATCACCAGTGCGTTTATGGTGATAGGAACCAGAATGGGGACCAAAGGATGATTCCGCTTTACTTTTTCAACCAGACTTTTGACAATATCGACAGCCTTACGGGTAGTTGCCTCCCCTTTCTCATGTACCCAAGAGCAATGCTCACGAATATTAGCTATCTCGCACAGATAAGGATTCAATCCGGCTTCCGCACATGCTCTCCGAAAGGTAGGTTCATGCATTCGCGGAGAACAGGCAGCAACGACAACGCCATCCAATCCATATTCTTTAATGGCGTTCTTAATCAATGTCTGTCCCGGATCGGAACACATATATTTATAATCAATGGCATAGGCAACGCCTTCCATTTCTTTTGCCGCCTCGGCCACTTTTTCGCAGTCGACAGTTGCACTGATATTTTCACCGCAATGGCAGATAAAAACTCCTATTTTAGACATACTTCCGCCTCCTTCAAATTTACAGCTACAAAATGACGTCCCAGTCCCAATTCCTTGGGAGTCAGTCCGACAGCCAGTCCGATAGCCTGTGTGATATAAAGAACCGGTATGGTAACAGGTTTTGCCAGATAGTGGTTGATAGCAGGGCGACGCATATCCAAATTAGAATGACACATCGGACAAGCCACAATCACGGCTTCCGCTCCCCGGTCGTCAGCATCTTTCAGAATATTTCCCGAGAGACGTCCTACAAGGTCTGTGCGAGAAACGGACAAGCCCGCACCGCAACACTCCGTTTTGAAAGCCCAGTCAATAGGAGTGGCACCAATCAGAGACATGATTTTGTCC
This sequence comes from uncultured Odoribacter sp., assembly GCA_905204385.1. The sequence goes on from CAJKZL010000014.1 coordinate 7,953, forward strand.
ATGCTTTGCGGATCTTCCAGACGGTCGAAGTTTAATATTTTATGGGGACGCACCAGCAAGCAGCCATAGTAACAAGCCACTTGATGAGCAAAAGGACGTACTATCTTCTCTTTTAATGCATCCAACATATATTTCTCTATCATCTGGATGACATTCAATATTTTCACATTACCGAGGTAGCGCATTCCAACTGTAGTCAGTATTTCATCCTTCAATACTTCATTGTTCAATAATTCATATTGAGCAACACTCAAACGATTGTAACAGGAAGCGCAGGGGACAACGATTTCTTGAAATCCCTGTTGTTCTGCCAAAGCCAACACACGGGTAGGTAAGGCCAGAGACAATTGTTTACTCATGGAGTGAGCTGCCGTTGCGCCGCAACAATTCCAGTCTTTCAACTCGATCAGTTCGAGTCCCATCACCTGTGCCAGTGCTTTGACTGATTCATTGTATTCACGAGAAGTTCCGTTTAGCGAACATCCCGGATAGAAACCGATTTTCATAGCTACTTTTGAGTCTTTTCAATGGTTTGTGCAAATATCTTTTTGATCTTATTCTCATCTTTTACCCGTTCCGGAAGAAGGTTGAGCTTCCCTTTGACGAACATAACAGGAGCCACATTCAAATCCTGTGTCAAACGTAAGGTACGGGCTTTAAACCCTGCAACTAATCCGACTTCGTAGAGCCTTCCCGTTCTTTTCACTGATTCGAGAAAAGCGGAGTGAAAAGCTACGACAGGACGTGATTCTTTATGGATGCATCTTTCTTTACGGGATCTCTCACGCAGATAGTCCATCACTTCAGGAATGTTTATTTCTTTGGGACACCGGGCAATACAGTTTTCGCAATTCAAGCAAATCCAAATGGCATTGGAACTTAACACGCGACGGTCATTTTGAGCATTTTTTTTCGTTATTCCCATGTTTTATTCTCTCCTGTCATGTTTGAGCTTGACCTGGACATCTCCCTTATGGTTTCCCCGGTCAAGCCGGAGAATGACAAAAAAGAAAAGTATGGGGATGACAATAGGGAGAGAAAGCCGGTGATGCCAGACGGATGGAGCTTCTCCAAATATTCATTATAATCGGGATTCAGCCTTTTTGTTTTTGTTGACAATGCCGCATTTGTCGGCAGAATAGGGACGAGGCAGGCGAGAATCCGTCTGACCAAGGTCTGGCGGAGTGTGCGGATTTTTATTAAAAAAGGGCTGCCCGCAGCGGTGTTTTTACTGTGCCGCCGCTAAGAAAAAAGAGGCCGCTTTACCTCATTGTTGGTGCTCTGAGGAATATAATCCAAACAATGCCTATTATTTCAATTTGAAAAATGGCAACAATGATTGGAACAATAAGAATAATACCAACAACAATGACCGCGTAGCGTTAGCTTTCTTAATAGAAGTCATAAAGCCTTAATTTGCCGGATATTGTATCCGGCATTTTTTTGCAGGGAAAGCGGCGGAAAGGAAACAGGCTTCTCCCGTTCAACAGAACAGCAAGGAGCTGCCAGATTGGGTACTCCCGCAAGCGGGTCCTCCTCGCGCCGTAGGATTCAAACTTCGCAGGCTCGTTTGAATCAACTATCCGCTCCAAACAGGCTCCCGTTGGTCGCCGCTCGTCCAGATAACCGGAGCCATAAAAAAACACCATCTTCGAGATGGTGTTTTTTTATGGCTCCGGCTGCCTGATTCGAACAGGCGACCAATCGGTTAACAGCCGATTGCTCTACCGCTGAGCTAAGCCGGAATAATATATGCGGCAAGAATGAATTTGGAGGCCGGTACCGGAATTGAACCGATGTACAAGGATTTGCAGTCCTCTGCATGAGCCACTCTGCCAACCGGCCAATCGGAATACCTAACTGAGTTCCTCATTCACTCAATGTTCTCTATATATACAAACTTTTTATTCCCCGTCAATAACTTTTTTTAAAAAATTTATATTTTTTTGCATAAGCGCCAAAAAACTCTTTTTTTATGGCTTTGTTAGGCTATCATAAGGCTGAATTTACAGGAACAAAAAGGGAGAAAGCTTTTGATGAAAATTGTTGCGGCGGCTGACCACGGCGGTTTCGAAATGAAGAATCAGATTGTTGAAGATCTGCGTAAACAGGGGTTTGCGGTTGAGGATTTGGGGACAAATTCGGCAGACTCGGTTGATTATCCTGATTTTGCCGAAAAAGCGACGGCAAAAGTGCTGGCTGGACAAGCGGATTTGGGCATATTGGTCTGCGGCACCGGAATCGGCATTTCAATTGCCGCCAACCGGCATAAGGGTATCCGCGCCGCAATCCTTTATGACGATTATGTTGCCAAGGTTGCCCGCGAGCACAACAATGCGAACGTTCTTTGTTTTGGCGGCCGTACGATGTCGACAGAAGACGTTTTGCGGAGAATCGGCATTTTTCTGAAGGCGGCGTATGAAGGCGGCCGTCATGACCGCAGACTTTGCAAGCTTGATTTGGATTGAGGGGTAAACCATGGATTTTGTAAAAGATTTGAAAAGCGAAGACAAAGAGATTTTTGACGCTATTGCGGCCGAATTTGACCGTCAGCAGAACCAGATTGAGCTGATTGCTTCGGAAAACATCGTATCAAAGGCGGTATTGGAAGCCCAGGGGTCGATTTTGACCAACAAATATGCGGAGGGTTACCCGGCCAAACGGTATTATCGCGGCTGCGAGTTTGTCGACGTGGTTGAGAACTTGGCTATCGAACGCGCCAAAAAGCTGTTTAACGCCCGTTTTGTCAATGTACAGCCGCATTCCGGCAGTCAGGCGAACACCGGCGTTTATGTGGCGCTGCTGAAACCCTGCGACACGATTATGGGCATGTCTTTGGATGCGGGCGGGCATTTGACGCACGGTTCAAAGGTTTCCTTTTCCGGCAAATGGCTTAATTCGGTTCAGTACGGGGTTTGCAGAGACACCGGGCTGATTGATTATGACGAAGTTGAGCGGCTGGCTCTGGAAAATAAGCCGAAATTGATTGTTGCCGGCGGTTCGGCTTATCCGCGGCAGATTGATTTTAAGCGTTTCCGCGAAATTGCCGACAAAATCGGGGCGTATCTGATGGTGGACATGGCGCATTTTGCCGGTTTGGTTGCCGGCGGCGTACATCCGAATCCGCTGGAATATGCCGACGTGGTTACGACGACCACGCACAAGACTCTGCGCGGCCCGCGCGGCGGCATGATTTTGACCAATAACGAGGAAATTGCCAAGAAAATCAACTCGGCGATTTTTCCGGGAACGCAGGGCGGTCCTCTGGAGCATGTGATTGCCGCCAAGGCGGTTTGTTTTGCCGAAGACCTGACGCCGCAGTTTAAGAAATATGCCGCGCAGGTGGTCAGCAATGCCAAAGCAATGGGCGAAAGACTGAAAAAACGCGGTTTGGATTTGGTTTCCGGCGGCACCGATACGCATTTGCTGCTGGTAGACCTGCGCCCGAAGGGGCTGACCGGCGACGTGGTTTCCGAAGCGATGGAACTTGCGCATATGACCTGCAACAAAAACGCCATTCCGTTTGACCCGCAGCCGCCGAAGGTAACTTCGGGCGTTCGGGTCGGCACGCCGGCCGGAACGACCCGCGGTTTTAAAGAAGCGGAATTTGAACAGGTTGCCGACTGGATGGGCGATGTTATCGACGCTCTGGCAAAGGGCGACGCGGCGGAAACCATTAATAAGGTCAGAAAACAGGTAATAGAGCTTTGCCGCCGGTTTCCGATTTCCTAAAACCTGCATAACGGAGGGTTTGTTCTTCGTTTTGGGCAAAATACATAAAAAAACATCTCCGGCAGGGTGCGGGAGATGTTTTTTTTACGGGTATTCCAACTAATCTTTAATAGGCGACTTTGCTGGAATAAAGTCCTTTCATGGTGTTGTAATCCAAGGCACCTTTAGTGTATTTTGATGCCTGAACTCTGTTCATTTTGCGGACGGGTTTGCCTTCAGCGTCATACAGCTTGTAGCCGGAATCGTCCTTGCAGAGGTAGTAAGTCGGCGTTTTTTCATCTTTTTTGGCCTTTCCGTCGACAATGTAGATTTCTTCCATGCCCTGAAGAATTTCCTTGTTGTCATAGGAAAGGACGCCGAGTTTGCCGTCTTGCCGATAATAAATCTGGCTGGCGCTGATGAAAAGTTTTTCTTTCGGACCGACAGTTTTGCCGTTGGCCACAACATAAACCTTTTCGCCTTCGCCGTCTGTTCGGCTGACAATAAATTTTTCGCCGCCGGCAAGTTTGTCGATAACACAATAAGAGCCGGAAATCAGAATCTTGCCGGTGTTGTCAAAGACAATCTTCTTGTCCGCGGTTTCGCCGATGAAGAACTCTTCCAGGTTTTTGGGCGGAGCGGTAAAAACGCATTTAATCCTGGCAATGCCCGATTTGGTTTCGCGTATGCCCCACAGAAAAGTTTCGGAAGTTTTGTCCTGCAAAACAGCGTAAGCCGTCAGGTTGCCGTCGCCGAGCAATACGGGTTCGGGAGTCTTGGGTCCGCAGCTTGTTGCCAGAAAGGCAACCATCATCATCGAAATGACGATAAACAAGTTCTTTTTCATGATGCTTGAAAATTTAGAAATTAAACAATGGATTAATTGAAAACATACAGGTACAGACATGAAAAAGATAGCTTTTTCGGGGGAATATATCTATACTAATATGTTGAATATCTGCACGTTAGCACAGTTTATCCAAAAGTGCAATAGACAAAATTTATTTGTTTTGGCAAATAATGAAAGCGGTTTTAATCCTTGCCTTTGCCGGGCGGTTTTGTTATATTCCGGCAATAGTAAAATTTTTTGATGACGGGAAATCCATGATTAAGCTTAATTCCAAAAAGATTGCCGAGATTGTCGGGTCGCCGATGGTTGTGGTTGACGCAGACATTGACGAAGTGGTTACGGACAGCCGGGTTGCCAAACGGGGCGATTTGTTTATTGCCATCAAGGGCGAGAAGTTTGACGGGCACGATTTTGTAAAAGACGTGATTTCACGCGGTGTGGAAGTGGTTGTGGTGCAGAAGCAGCTGCCGGACGTGCCGGCGGTGCGGCAGATTGTGGTGCCTGATACGCTGATTGCCTACGGCAAAATCGGGCGTTATGTGCGGCGGCAGTTTAAGGGAAAGGTCATTGCGCTGACCGGGAGCGCCGGCAAAACCACGACCAAGGAAGAATTGAAGTTTGCCCTGTCGCAGTTTGCGCCGACTTATGCTACCGGAGGCAATCACAACAATTTTGTCGGAGTGCCGGAAACCCTTTGCAAGCTGGATATGAACGCCGCCTATGCCGTAATTGAAATGGGTATGAGCGCAAAGGGCGAGATTGCACGGCTGGTGTCTTTTACGGAGCCGGACATTGCGGTCGTGACTAACGTTTATCCGATGCATATTGAATTTTTTGACAGCTTTGAAGGGATTGCCGAAGCCAAGGCCGAGATTTTTGGCGGACTGCCGAAAGACGGCGGCACGGCGGTAATCAATGCCGATACCAATTTTGCCGATATTCTGGAGAAGCGGGCGGCCGGGCATGGTGCGAAAATCGTCAAATTCGGCAGGGACTTTCATCCCGATGTCAGGCTGGAACTGTCGGAAGAGGGCGAACATCATCTTTATAACGCCTGGTGCGTATTGAGCGTGATTGCGGAACTGGGGCTTGACGTGAATCGCGCGGCGGCGGCGCTGAAAAATTTCGGCGCGTTGGACGGCCGCGGCAAAAAACATTTGTTGCATACTGCGGCCGGAGCCGAATATACGCTGATTGACGACAGTTATTCCGGTCAGCCGGAGGCGATGAAACTGGCGATTAAGTCGTTGTCCGGCATGAAATGCGGCGGCCGCAGAATTGCGGTGCTGGGCAAAATGGCCGAGCTTGGCGCTCATTCGCAGGAGAAACATATTGAAATCGGGCGGGTTCTGGCGGAGAGCAGCGTTGACGTTGTTGTCGGCGTCAAGCCGGAAACACAGGATATGCTGGCGCAGCTGCCGGAGCGCATTGAACGGCATTATTTTGAAAATAAAGACGGTTTGGATGAATTTTTGTTGAATAAGTTGTTGCAAAATAATGATATTGTCCTTATAAAAGGGGCAAGATATTCTTCAGAATTGTATAAAGTGACCGAAAGTCTGATTAAGCACGGATAGGAAGAACGGCGATGAAATGTCCTTTTTGCGGTTTTGCCGACACGCAGGTAAAAGACTCGCGCACGACGGATGACAATACCTGTATCCGCCGCCGGCGGGAGTGTCCGGAGTGCGGTTCGCGTTTTACGACTTTTGAGCGGGTGCAGCTGCGCGAACTGATTGTGGTTAAGAAAAACGGCGACAAAACGATGTTTGACCGCGACAAGCTGGCGCGTTCGATTGAGCTGGCCGTGCGCAAGCGGCCGGTTAATCCGGAACGGGTGGAGAAGGTTGTCAACTCCATTCAGCGGCGTCTGGAAAGCTCCGGGGAAACCGAAATTCCGTCGCGGGTTATCGGCGAGTATGTGATGGAGGCCCTTTCCAAACTCGATCATATCGCTTATATTCGTTTTGCGTCAGTATATAAGGATTTTCGCGAAGTGAAGGATTTTGAAGATTTTGTTGAAACGATTGACAGACTGGCAAAGCCCGAAACTTTGCCGCATATTGAGGACGAGTAAAAATGGCGAAGTTTATTTCCGAAAAGATTAAAATGAAGTCCGGTGCGCGGCTGGCTGCCGTGCAGGCAACTTATATGATTGCATACGGCGACCTGCCGGTGGACGAAGTCGTCAAGGATTTTGTAAACGGCGAAGTCGGGCGTTATGTGATTGAAGACAACGGCATTACCGAGGAAATGATTGCCGTTTCGGACATCGACACCAACTATTTTTCCAATCTGGTGCGGGGCGTGCATGCCAAAAAGGAAGATTTGGAAAAATCGCTGAATGCCTATCTTAACGACGGCTGGCTGTTTGAGCGTATGGACGGTACGTTGCAGGCACTGTTGCTTTGCGCAATTTATGAAATTACCAACACCTTAGACGTTGATGTTAAAGTGTTGATTCAAGAATATGTCGATTTGGCCTATGCGTTTTTCGTCAAGAACGAACCGAAGATGGTAAATGCGCTGCTGGATCAGATTGCCAAGGAAACGCGTTCTATGGGAAACTAATACAGAAACGACAGGACAAAAGTGTCCTCACGTATCAGTTTGTACGCTGCGGTACTTTTGCCTTGGTTCCTTATTATTTTCCGCATATAACGCAGTTTCCTGCAGAGGAATGGGAAACTAAACGATAATATCAGGTAAAAAGATGGCTGTTTTGGAAGTATATGAATATCCGCATCCGGTTTTGAAGAAGAAAGCCGTTAAGGTTGAAAAAGTCGACGATGCGTTGCGCAAGCTGATGGATGACATGCTGGAAACGATGTATTCGGCAGTCGGCGTCGGATTGGCGGCGCCGCAGATCGGGCAGTCCGTACGGGTGCTGGTCATTGATTATGAACAGGAAGAAGACGAAAACGGCAACCGAATTAAGGGAAATCCGCGTTATTTTGTGAATCCGGAAATTATCTGGCATTCGGACGAAAAGGTTTGCGGCGAGGAGGGATGTCTGTCAGTTCCCGGACAGAGGGCGGAAGTTGAGCGTTTTGAAAAAATCCGCGTGCGTTATTTGGATTATGACGGCAAAGAGCAGGAAGTTCTGGCCGATGATTTTCTGGCAATTGTCCTGCAGCATGAGATGGATCATCTGGACGGGATTTTGTATATTGACCGAATCAGCCGTTTGAAAAGAAATATGCTGTTAAAAAAGCTGGCAAAGTTTCGTGAAGAAGAAAAAGAAGACAATTAGAAGAAAGCCCCTCAAAAGAGAGGGCTTTTTTTCCTTGTCATGTCCGGCCTTGAGCCGGACATCTCTTTTAGATTCCCGTGCCAAGCACGGGAATGACAGAGGAGAAGAAAAGAATACGGAAAAGACAGAGGAGAAGAAAAGAACACGGGAATGACAGGAAAGAATAAAAGTACGGGGATGACAGTATTATTTTTTCTTCTGTCATCCTCGGACAAGCGCAGCGCGTTCCGGGGATCTTTGGATATTCGGGTCATACGCTCAGCGTGACGCTACGGTTGGATGTCCGGGGCAAGCCCGAACATGACAGAAAGAAAAATAAGCACGGCAATGACAATATTTTTTTCTTATGCTTGACTTTTAATATCGTTGCTTTTTTTGTATGACAAAAATAGATGTGGTTCCATCATTGGTAGACAGAAAAATTTGTAGTTTCATTAATAGTTGACTCTTTCCCCAAATCAGGTTATGCTAATCTACAGGTGTG
>CAJKZL010000015.1 GCA_905204385.1 uncultured Odoribacter sp.
TTTCGTTTGAGGCTGGCGGTGTCAAGTCGGTGCTGGATGGCTTCTGTCCGGCTTTGTACCCCATCGGGAAACCGGATAAGTTCGCGGTGCAGGTGGGTGCGTGACGGATCAGCGTTTTTGGGTGTGATTGTGCGTTCGATGTGTGCGGACATACCGGAATCCGTGCCGGATGCCTTTTCCAGATGTAGTACGGCGTATCCCATGTGTGGTGGTTTTTAAGTTAGGTTTTCCAACGGCATCGGAGATGCCGGAGGGGATTCCAAAGGGGTTTACCCCTGTGGCTTATTGGGGCATTTTTAGCGGGAGTGGAACGGAGCGTAAAGAAAATGCCCTAATAAGCTATGGCATTTTCAAAATGCCTGCCTGCAAAGCGTAAAGCCGGAAAAGGGCAAATACAGATTGAGGGTTTCCCTGGATGGATATATCCGGTAAAATGAAAGTGGAAAAAGGCGTTTAATCAATGGTTTCATATTTCCGTCTGCTAAAAGTGAAACCACAAAATAAATAAGAAATATTCTTTGAATATCAAATAGTTATACTGAATGTGTGCGTATGCTGCGTGTTGCTCTGATTTGCTTCTTTGGTATCTACGTACTTACGTATGTACGTAGATACGTAAACATTTATAGAATTACTTATTCCTTTATTCGTTCTGATACGCGAGGAAATTGAGAAAGCCGTGAGTGAAGTGAGTGAGTGTATGAAGTGATGATGTGAGGACTGGGTTATATGGATGGATGGGTTGGATGGAGTGATGGATTGGATGGATGGGTGGTTTACTGACGTATTGATTGACTGAATGACTGAACGCAAAGGACAAACGGGATAATCTTTTGAAAAACGGTTTTTTCAATATAGAGGATGAAGACAAATGATACCAAATTGAAGAAATGTGCAGACACCTTTTATTTACAAGGATTTTTTCATTATATATTTACACCGACATTCAAAATTATGTATAACTATAACAATAACAAAATGGAAATTATTGCTATTGAAAAGAAAACTTTGGAAGCCGTTGAAAGGGCTTTTGAGCGTTTTACCCTCCGTATGGACGAATTGTGTATGGGGCACACAAAACAGTTATCTAAGTGGCTCGATAATGAGGACGTGTGCCGGCTTTTGGGAATCAGTAAACGCACACTTCAAACCTACCGTGATAACGGTACATTGCCTTATTCACAAATCAATCACAAAATGTTTTACAAGGCATCGGACATTGAAGCCTTATTGGGGCATCCGGCAGATAAAGCAGCATAAATCTGAAAACGGAACGATATGGAAATGATAACAAAAGAAAGTGCAGGGGTTACGGCTTTCCTGAGAGCCTTAGACCGGGTTGTTAGTAAGGTGGAACAGCTAACGCAGAACTGCCATCCGACTTTAAACGGGGAACGGTTTCTGACTGACCGTGAAGTGTCGGAACGGCTAAAAATTAGCCGGAGAGCCTTACAGGATTACCGGAATCAGGGGAAAATTCCTTACCTCTATATTGGTGGTAAAATTCTGTATAAGGAATCAGACCTTGAAAAGGTGTTAGAAAAAAGCTATTATAGGGTAAGAGAATAAATTTTCTTCTTTTATGTTACGGATATTAAAAAATGTTGTATATTCGTGGCGTACGTTACTTATCAGCGAAGTAGGAATCCTGCTTCATCCGGTAGCAGGTATTTTTTTGCCTGCTGCCGTTGTCGATATGCGGTTCTGTCTCCCGTGGGGAGCATTAATGTGCCCCCGGCTTCGCTGAAGTGACGTACAACGGGTCAGGCAGGACCGTTTTTTTCTGCTTTAAACAACAAACTACATGAAACAGGAAAGAGCACCTTAAAATTATTTTTTATCGTCTAAAGGAAATTGAGGTAACAAATCCCATACTTTACACTCAAAAACATGAGCAAGAGTGTTAATATGGTCTAAATTAAAAGCTTTGTCTGAATCAGGGTCTTCACATCTTTCAATGAAAGAATGATGAACATTTAGACAATCGCCTAAATAACGATAACTCCAATTTCTTTCAGTCCGATATTCTCGAACCTTTTGAGCAGCAAATAATTCTATAGCGGATTTCATAACCTTTATATTTTGCCAAATAAAGGTTTTTTTTGGACAATGCAAGGCTACCTATGGGACGCCAATACAATTTAGAAATTTATAAGAAATCAAGTAATATTATCTATTTGTACGTTCTATACGGACAAAATTTCAGAAATGAATCAGAGTAAATAATCTATTTTATTGACAAAACATTAATCAAGAACAAAATAATATATCCGTTAATGCCGTTACGGATAACCAACAAACAACAGGGCAATCTCTACGCGATGAGAAGCAGGATTTAAGAGAGTATTATTTACATCAGTTACGTTTGATGTGTCCGACCATACCTACGGATGTACCTGATAATGCACGGTTAGGCATAATTAAGCTACGCACGGGACGTTTGATTGAAATGTTGACACTGTTTGAGCACTCGTGGACGGAAGAAGTACCCGTTTTGCAAAAAGCCTGCCTTTCGTATCTTGCCGTGGATACCGTTCCCCGGAAAGAACGGCAACAGGTTATCGAAGCATGGGCAGGATGGTCGGATTTCCATTTCCGGCTTGCCCGTTACCGAGGACTGCTCGCGCAGTTTCTGCAATACCACCACCGCATAGTACAGGAACTCGAAAGCCTGTTAAATCCGGCTGACGCCGGAGCATCTTCCGAACCACAGGAAAGCACAGAGAAAGGGGGCGAATGATGGAAAATACAGAAAAATACACTTATACAGTGGATTACACGCCAGAAGAACCGGAAAAGGACAAGTATAACCTTACCCCGTCGGAGTCCGCTTTTTTCAGTCAGATGGAAAAGAACCTGAAAAAATATGCTGCCGATATGAATGCACCCAAGCCACTGGAAACGCTTTTCGGCAATATCCACCGCCTGAACCGTCTGTTTATCACTTTCGGGCGTCCGTGGCTTGCTGATAGCGGAGTGATACAGAAAGCCTGTGCATGGTATCTCGCCTATGCCCGACCTACCAAAGAGGAATCCCGCCGCCTGATTGAAACGCTGAACGGCTTTACCGCTTCGGCTTGCTGCCTTGCCGAATGGAACGTACTCATTAACCGGATGCAGGAGTTTTTCTGTGTTCAGGAAAAGGAACTCCGGCGGTTGTTTGATTACGAAAAAGAAACGGAACGGAAACATAAGGAATGGATGGAACGGCTTAGTGCGGAGGGTGTCGCCTATTGCATGACCATCGGCGAAGAGGAAATTTACGGGATGCTTTACCCCCAGATAGAAGAACTTTACAAGACGATGGGACGATTTATCGAAAGGGAAAAAGCACCTTTCCAATGTAAGATTAAAGACTATGACGAATATTGCATCAGTATCAGCAAAGACATTGATTTATATGGGGATGAGAACCATTTCCACGTTAATTACAGCCTCGGCGATTTACACGCGGATTCAGAGGGTATCCCTGCCGGACAAATGCAAAGAATAGCCTGTATCATATCGGATTTCCTGAAAGTGTTCGGGGAAAACGGCGAAAAGAAAGTACATTGGGATATAGCGGACTATCCGGTGGAAGTGCAACCCGGTATTACATTTGAAATAAAGGAAGATGAGAGAGTACCCCTGTTCCGGACTGTACCGTGGATTAGTAAACGCATCCGTAAGGAAGAAGACGAAGAAACAGAAATCGCGTATTTTATAGACGTCAACGAAAATCATTCGCCGGAATTATCGTTCAGCGAATTTGTAGCTGTTTACCGGAAATTGGGGGATTTCCTGCAAAGCCAGTCTGAAAGCGTTTGACCCTGCCTGCGGGTAGGGGAAATTGTTGGAAAAGCCGGAAATAACCCGTCAGGGTTATTCTGGCTTTTTCAATGATTTCGCGGGTGTCCTTAGTGTTCGGAGCCCCCTGTCAGGCTCAAAAACACTAAGGACAAGCCCGATGCTAAAGCGTTTCACAAACATATTCCTCTATATCCTGCAATTTGTGTGATAAGGCTTCCATATCGTGGCTTACCTTTTCATTGGTGATTTTGGCGTAAATCTGTGTCGTGCTTATATTCGTGTGTCCTAACGTTTTACTAAGCGTTTCAATCGGCATACCGTTTGTCAGGCATATTTCCGTGGCGTAGGTATGTCGGCTCATGTGCCAGGTAACGTGCTTCTTTATCCCGCAAGCCTGTACAATCAGTGTTATATTGTCCCTTAGATTCGCATAGCTCGGAACGGGAAAAACCCTGTCATCCTTGGCTATCCCTTTGTATTTCTCTATAATCCTGAGGGCAACATCTAAAAGCCGTATATTTGATTGTACTTTGGTCTTCTGCCGTTTTGTGATTATCCATTCATGACCGTCAAACGAGGTTTGCAGATTGTCCGTTGTCAGGTTCTTTAAATCACGGAATGATAAGCCCGTAAAGCAGCAGAATATAAAAAGGTCGCGTACAAGTTCATGCTTTTTCTTAATGACAGGGGCGTTCATCAGCTTTTTAATCTCTTCCTTTGTCAGGTATCCGCGGTCGGAATCTTCCGGACTTATGGAATATTCTACGAACGGATCGCGGTTTAACCATCCGTTATTCTGTGCTATGGTTATCATCCGGCGTAAGGGCATCATATACACCCAAACGGTGTTATGTGTGCATTCCTGCGTTGTACGGAGATATAATTCAAAATCTATTATAAACGCTGGTGTAAGTTCCTTTAGTGCCATATCGCTGACTTTGTACCGATAGCGGATAAAGTCCTGCAAATGCCTGTAAACGGTGCAATATTTCTGATAGGTAGATTTACTTTTCATCTTTCCTACCTGCTTTTCAAAGTCTTCGTTATGCTGTGCGAATACTTTCAGGATGGTTTCGTGTTTCATCCCTAAGCCTAAATAGGCGTTCTTTACCTTTTCGGCGGTTACGTAGTTATCTTTATCGAAGATTTCCCGGTAATGGGTGTTTACCCCTACACGGATATTATCAAGAAAGAGATTTGTTTCCTTTGCTTCTGTCGTTCTTCCGCTTGCCCGTCCGCTTTGGGTGTCCCACAAATCAGGGTTTACATCTAACTTGCAACTGAATTGCGCAATAGTGCCGTCAATGGTGATACGGCACATAACAGGTACATAACCGTTTTTCTTCGGGGCGTTCTTTTTCAGGTAAAACAATACTTTAAACGTGCTTCTCATAACTCAATTTTTAAGGGTTTAAAAATATAACTAATTGAGTTATTTGTAGTTATGCAAAATATTGAAGTTCAGCACATAAAAAACGGATTGTCTGTTTTTTCTTTGTTCCGCTGCTGACTTTGTGACCGGATTAAGTTTAAGGAGTGCTAAACGGTTTAAAATCAGTGTTGTATTTGAAAGAATTTCAATTCCCTTTTACCGCTTATCAGGTAATGATTTGGTAATGAAAGTCTGTCCTAACCTGTCTTTCCGCTGTCTTCCTTTGTCTTCTTCCGTTTTCCTGAAAGTGTGTGAAGGTGTTGATTTGCAGTTGGTTTACTCCGTTTCTCCTTTTCCTGCGTTTTTGACGTATTTTTTTTGCAAATAAATTTGATGGGGTAGCTTTTTGAATGTTTCGATAAAGCATTCTATATTGATAGCCGAGTGGGTTGAAGCAATGAAGAAACAAAGCAAACTAAAGCAGTTCGCTCGTTTATACACCGTTATCCATTATTATACTCTTCCTCTTCAAAATCTATTATTCAAGAGATTATAATCAGATCTCTTGTTTCCCGATTTTCCTGAAACTAGCTCATCCTTTTCCGGGTATATCTTCGGGCTACCAATACAGAAAAAGCCCTGCTATTCCGGCGAGGCAAATCATCAGGATCGGATGGATTTGATACTTCCAGGTCAGCCAAAAGGCTGCCAGAAAAATCAATATGCTTTTGTAGTCCATGAAGTTCTCCTTGTTCATCAGCATTAAAGAAGCTGCTCCGATCAATCCGACCGTCATGGGACGTAAACCGGAAAAGGCGGCTTCGACATATTTATTGCTTTTAAACTTCTCGAAAAAGTAGGAAATCAGCAATACCAACAGAAAGGGGGGAAAACAGACGGCGAAAGTGGCTATGACCGATCCCCACACGCTTCCGGTGGCCGTATAGCCGATATAAGTGGCACTATTGATCCCGATCGGGCCAGGAGTCATCTGGGATATGGCCACTACATCGGTAAATTCCTGCAAGGTGAGCCAATGATATTTGTCCACAACTTCATACTGAATCAGGGAAAGCATAGCATACCCTCCTCCGAATCCAAAGATTCCTATTTTCAGATAAACTAAAAGTAACTGCCAATAAATCATTTTTCCAAACCTTTAATCATTCCCGTCTTTTCCTTTCCACTATTCTCCTTTTCAATTCTCTATTTCTGATCTTTTCTCTTTAATTTTTCTTCCTTAAACTTTCCTTTTATCCAGAAAGTATAGATCAAACCGCTGGCTATTCCTGCCAGGACGATATAGGCCGGCGATACGCCGCATTTCCAGATCAGTACGGCTCCGATAGTGGGAAACAGCAATTGCAATCCCTTGAGGTGCATAGAGCGGGCCGCATTGATACAGGGAACCAGGATGAGGGCAACGACGGCTGGCCGGATGCCGTTGAATATTTTCATTACCCATATGTTATCCTGGAAATGATTGAAAAACAAAGCGATGGCCAGTATGATCGCAAACGAAGGCAAGATAGTACCGAGTGCACAAACGATACTGCCCCAAAGTTTTTTGAGTTTATAACCGACGAAGATAGAGATGTTAACGGCAAAAATGCCGGGTATAGACTGAGTCACTGCAAAGAGATCCATGAAGTCTTGTTTATCCAGCCAGCCCCGGTTGACCACCTCTCTTTCGATCAGGGGAATCATGGCATAACCACCACCGATCGTAAACATTCCGATTTTAACAAAAGTAAGAAAAAGCGTCCAGTACATTTGAGTATCGATTACAGAAAAAGGCGGCCAAGGAGAGTCTTCGGCCGGCCCTATCCTCAATTTCTGCAAAGATACGCTTCATCTCGGGAATAATGATGCCGGGAGGCTTAAATTTCTTTCCTTTTTCCTTTTTTGAAAAAGGAATAGATTACGCTTTGTTCGGATTTATTCTCAACGGAGAAATATGGGCCGGAGGCATAGGCGTATTCTATCCTGACCGATACAGACATTTATCTGTATCGGTCAGAACAAAATCAGTTCTATAGGGGGTTAAATAGCATCTTTTTTAGCATACTCGGAAAAATCGCAACCGAACCGGTCTGCCAGGTAGTTGTCCATGGCATCGGCTTTGAATGCCATATCGGTAATATTCTTTTGGATTTCGCTCGCAAAATCGGAGAATATATCCGAAATATGGATACGATAGGAGAGATAAATCTGATTGCCGTCGAGTCCCAACTGATAAGGTTTGATATCCTCAGCACTCAGCAGGTAAGTTAGTATAGGCTCCAGATTTTTCTTGGGTAATATATTCAGAGGTGAGGTACAAAAAAGGTACGACTTTTGATAGACGAACATCCTTATTTCCGAACTTCCTTTGTGGAAAGTCCAGCTTTCGTAGCCTACTCTTGCCAGTACCGGATTAATCCCCATATCCTCGATAGCTTTTTCACAAAAGGCTGCCAGTTCGGTGAGCCCTCTTTGACGGAAAATGTTTTCAGGAAGTTTTTCTCCGCACGAGGGACAATATTCGTCTTCGTCGGATATAAATTCTTCGCAACTATTACATTGTATATTGAAGGCATTCCTGTCCAGTCCTCCTATCTGCTCCAACAGTCCTCGTAAGAGGCTTACGGGGATGCCGAATCCCATATTGTCTGCGTTGGTCAACTTACAGGTAGTCACGGCAACCACTTCGCCCTTTCGGTTGAACATGGGGCCTCCGCTATTTCCCGGATTTACGGCTGCATCGGTCTGGATGTAATAATTGTCGTCCATCAGTTGTCTGGGTGAAGATATCGTTCCTTCGGTAGCTGTGAAAGGCATTCCGAAGGGATATCCGGCTACATTGATTTTCTGTCCCAATGTTACATCCTCAACGGCCAGGGGTATATCGGGCAGTGTCGAGAAATCGCCTTCAGCGGTCAATAGGGCGATGTCTAGGGAAGGATTGATCAAAATGACGTTGGCAAGGTAACGGTTTTTATCTTGATCTTCGAGGGCGACTTGTCTGAAACCTTCTACAACGTGATAATTAGTGACAAAGACGTTCAGGTTGCTCAGGAAAAAACAACTGCCTGATCCGCCGGCGTGGTTTACTTTGAATACTGTTTGAAAAATATTTTGTTCCATGGTAGATTTTAATTATGATGTTTTATCAAAAGAAAAACAATAAAATTAATTTCCGAAAGTTTTTGCAGCGAGTTCCTGCACTTTCTGTGTGTATTCTTCGGCGCTCATTTGTCCGCTCATCATTTGCTGTTGCAATAGTTGTACTTGTTGCATATAATTCTGCATCCCATTGCCCTGCATCATCTGTTGCATGTTTTGCATCACTTGTTGCTGCATTGCCTGAACGTTTTGCATATACTGATTCATATCGAAACCTTCGTCCGATTCTTCCTCCTCCTCCTCTTCCTCCAGTTCATCTTCCATAATCGCTTCCATAGCTTGGTAGAGTACAGGGGCGGCTTTTTCCCAGGACTGGGCGGAGCCCTGTTGCAGAGCTTTTACCACTACGCGGTTGACATTTTCCTGCAGGTTGTTGTAGTAGTACATTTCATAGAACTTATAAAGCATCATGATACAGGCTGTCATATAATCGCCCGATTCCATATAGTTGGAAATTTTCTTATAGCTGTCTTCGAAGTTTTCTTGAATATTCTGAAGATTAGAACGGCGCTTCGATGGAATAAAGGTTTCGGCATAATAGAGGCTTTCGGCCAATTCGGCCTTTGTCAGGTGTTGCAGTTTTTCGATGACAGTCTTTCCCTGAGCGATAATTTCGGGTAAGGGCAAATCCTCCCGGTCCATGTCGCGGATTGCTTTTTGCATATCGTTGAGTAGTTGTCCCTGGGGATTGGCAAAATACATAAACTTCATCATCGTTGTATCGACGATATTCAAGATATAGCCGTATTTCCGTGAGGATTCGAATTATTTAACGGCTTCCAGACATTCACTGCAACAGTCTTGTAAAGCTTCGTAGATGCGGTCGATATCCGCATCGGCATAAGGGGTGTTTTTGGGTTCATAGATGCGATGGGCTCCGAATTTGGTTTCAAATTCATCATCGTATCTATCCCCGGTACGGCAAATTTCTTCGAGAATATAGTAAATTTTATAGGGATTGATGAGTTGGATCGGACAACTGTATTCAAAAGACAATTGTTCGTCTTTCAGATAGATCATCGATAAATCCATAGCATTGAAATTCAGTCCTGCCACTTGTCGCAGCAGCGGAATACGTCCTTTTTCCGGCAAGCAGACAAAAGGGGCTGTAATGGAAAGTTTCTCGTCGTCGAGCTTGATGTGTACGATGATGGAACCATGAGGAATGTGAAATTCATTCCCTGCGGCATCGCCGTAGGTTGTTCTGAATTCCTTGTCGATATAATCCAATAAAGCATAAAAAGATTGCCGGTATTCATGATTTTCAAATGCTTCCACGCTTGCATCGAAGGATTCTACGTTTATTTTACTTTCCGTAGAGGCAATAACCGGTGGAATAAAGGTTAATGTTTGTTTCATACGATTATAATTTTTTTAGTGATTATCCGAAATTCTCGCTTCTTCGCTGTTTCATTTTATGAAAAGTGAATAGCTTGAGGATTTCACCGATAAATAAGTTTTCTTTTCAGTATCTTTTTTCCGCTTGTCTGTTTTGGCAACTGAGTACTCCGGTATACAGGAGATTCTTTATCGTCAATATTCGATACAGCACGTTTACAAATGTAATCATAGGTTTGGTTCTGGCAAGAAAAGCGGAGCGAATTTTCAGGATATGCTTCGATGGAAGGTTATTTCGTATAAAGTCATGGGAAGCTCCGCCTCAACTCTATCCCTCCTGGTTTCCTGCTGTATGTCAACTGGCGCATGCGGCAGAGGTGACTACCGGAGGGGATACGGGAGGGATAGAGATGGGGCGGAGTTCCCCGGGACCGTTTGGGGAGATCGATGGGCGATTTTAGGTAAAAACGGGTAGGTTTGTCAACTGCCGGACGGCAATTATTGCTATATTTGCCTGTCTTGGATGAAGGGGATAAGTAATTGCCGGTCTCCGGCCATCGGGACGGGCTCTGTTCCGGGAGAGACGATTCACTTGTCGGCTGTCACCGGCCAGCAGGAAGAAAAAAAAGGAATAAAACGAAACGGCTATCGCAAGAGAGGGTATTTAGCCGAATGTTGGAGGAATTAAAGGAAATGGCGGAAAAGATAAATAAAACGAATGCAGCCCGTTTGTTGGATAAGGCAAAGATAGCTTATGCGCTGGTGCCTTATGAAGTGGACGAAAATGATCTGGCGGCCACGCACGTCGCCCGACAATTGGGAGAGAAGATAGAACAGGTTTTCAAGACCTTGGTATTAAGGGGCGATAAAACGGGGATTTTTGTGTGCGTAATCCCGGGAAATGGGGAAGTCGACCTGAAATTGGCGGCCAGGGCTTCCGGAAATAAGAGCGCAGAATTGATTCATATGAAGGAATTATTGCCTGTGACGGGCTATATCCGTGGCGGTTGCTCGCCCATCGGGATGAAAAAGTCCTTTCCCACTTATTTTCATTCCAGTTGTCTGGACTTTGATGTGATCTATGTGAGTGCAGGGGTTCGGGGTTTGCAGATCCGGATAGCACCCGGGGATCTGATCGGATTTGTAGGAGCGCAGGTGACGGATTTATTGTGATGGAGATGGAAGATTTTGCAGCTATACTGATCCGTTGGTACTCTGAAAACAAACGTCGGCTTCCCTGGCGAGAGACTGAGGATCCCTACCGGATTTGGATTTCGGAAATCATTTTGCAACAAACCCGGGTAGCACAGGGGCTTGAGTATTTCAATCGTTTTATGGAGCGTTTTCCGGATGTGGCGTCATTGGCGCAGGCCGGAGAGGATGAAGTGATGAAATACTGGCAGGGCTTGGGCTATTATAGCCGTGCGCGTAATCTGCACGCTGCCGCCAGGGAAATCATGGAACGTTACGAGGGGGTGTTTCCTAGCGAATATGAAAAAGTGCGGGCCTTAAAAGGCATCGGGGAATATACGGCTGCGGCGGTCTGTTCTTTTGCCTGGCGGCAACCCTATGCCGTGGTGGATGGGAATGTTTATCGTGTGCTGGGGCGGGTCTTCGGCATAGATACTCCCATAGACAGTGGACCGGGAAAGAAGGAATTTGCGGAGTTAGCCACTGCGCTGCTCGATCGGCAGCGTCCCGATATTTATAACCAGGCGATAATGGATTTCGGGGCGATTCAATGTACACCGAAAGCCCCCGATTGCTTATATTGCCCTTTGCGCGAACATTGCGTGGCTTTTGCTACCGGAAAGGTCGCTCAGCTACCTGTCAAAGAGGGTAAAACCCGGGTCAAGCCCCGCTACTTCAATTACTTGCATATCGGTTGCCAGGGAAAAACTTTGCTGAAACGGCGCAATGCCAAAGACATTTGGCAAAACCTTTATGAATATCCCTTGATCGAAACCGCTTCAGCGGTAGACTTTTCCGTATTGGAAAGGTCGGAAGAGTATCGCGGATTGATGGAAGGGGTTGAGGAGATACAGGTGAAGCGCATAATGGAAATGCCGGGGCATGTTCTTTCACATCGCGTTATCTATGCCCGTTTTTATCAAATAGAGGTCAGCAATCTCTCTCCCCGTATGGAAGAATATTGCCGGGTAGACGATGAGGAAATGGAAAGGTATGCCGTTTCCCGCCTGATGGAATTATATATGGAAAGAATAAATGAGTAGACTATGTCGCGCATCGGACGGGAAAAAAAGACGGTAGAGTCGATGATCAGGCTCTATTGCCGGCGAAAGGAGAAGAACAAGTCTCTGTGTCCGGCCTGTGCCGGCTTGCTCCAATATGCTTGCAATCGGCTTGACCATTGTCCCTGGGGGGAACGGAAACCCACTTGTAAACATTGCGTCATCCATTGCTATGCACCCGAAATGCGGGAACGGATGCGGGAGGTGATGCGTTTTGCCGGGCCGAGAATGTTGTTTTATCACCCTTTTGCCGCATTGAGACATTTGTTTTCAAAATAGAGGCGCAATTTGTTCTTCTTCGGAAGATTGGCTTAACTTTGTCCGGTTTTTTGCCCGGAAATTCCTGGGGTTGAAACAGGGGCTTTTTTGCCTATCGGGGCATGTTGTCCTGGAGTAGGCCGGGAAATAGAAACCGATATTTCATTGTATCGATAGATCAATATTTGAACCAGGGAAATGGAACAGTTTCTGGAATATTTCGGAGTCGTTACCGGGTTGACATACCTGGTGCTGGAAATCATGCAACGCCGGCTGATGTGGGTGGTGGGATTGCTGACTTCTTTCACCTATATCTTTGTTTTTTTCTTTTCCGGGTTTTATGCCGATATGAGTCTGAACGTTTACTATGTAGGTATTAGTATCTATGGGTTGTGGCACTGGAAAAAGAGGTCGCTGGGACCGGAAGAATCCTCTGCAGCCATCGTCTACCGTCATTTGTCTTCCGGCTTGGGAGCGGTTTTGTTGTTTATTACTGCCGGTTTGTTTACGGGAATGTATTTTATCTTGTCGCGTCTGACAGATTCTCCTGTTCCTGCCGGCGATGCTTTTACCACGGCATTGAGCGTTACCGCTACCTGGATGCTGGCACGCCGGATTCTGGAGCATTGGTGGCTGTGGGTGGTGATTAACTTTGTATCCTTATGGCTTTATTGTCAGCGCGGTTTGTATCCGACCGGTTTTTTGTTCGCCTGTTATGGGGTATTGGCTGTCGCCGGATGGATGAATTGGAAACGTAAAGGGAAACAGGATGACTGGAATTTATGAATGTGTAATCGTAGCCAACGGGCTTTTTCCGTCCCGTCCGGAGATCCTGGAAGTCATTCGCACTGCCGGGTTTGTGATAGCCTGCGATGCTGCTGTCGCCGGACTGGAAGCCTGCCGGGAGCCCGACGCTGTGGTCGGCGATTTGGATAGCCTATCGTCGGAGAGCCGGCAGCGGTATCTGGACCGTACCTACCGGATTGCCGATCAGGAGACCAATGATTTGCCCAAGGCTGTCTGTTTTGCCCGGGAGAAAGGCTATCAGGAAGTGCTTATATTGGGAGCCACAGGTTTGCGTGAGGACCATGCCCTGGGAAATATATCTTTGTTGCTGGAGTATCCACATATAGACAGGCGGGTCTAGATGTGGTAGGATATCCGAAGTTTCATTCCGTTGACTCATTCTGCTTCCTTCCGCAGCTATCCGGGACAGCAGATTTCCCTTTTCTCGCTTTATCCTCATGGAGCGGTGTCGGTGAGCGGATTGCGTTATCCCATACAAAAACGAAGATTATATTCCTGGTGGGAAGCTACCCTGAACGAGGCTGTCGGGGACGAGTTTTCCGTCACTCTGCACGAAGAGGCGAGGATTTTGGTATACCGGAAATGGTAACAGGAAGATTCCGGATGCTTTCCGGAATCTTCCTGGCGGTTAACACCGGGAAGTCGCATTGGTAAAATCGGTTTTCAATTTCTCGATCACCTCTTTTACGCTGCTGATTTTTTTCGCCAGATAGGCATTGCCTCCGGCAAAGGCATATCCTTTTTGCATATTTCCCTTGGCGGCATTGTAGAGCGCTTTGATAATGCAGTAAGGGCTTTTGGTATAGTCGCAGGTTTTAATACAATGGAAAGGGCAGCTTTTGGGCTTTTCTTTGCCTTCGGCTACGCTGCGGATGAAGTCTCCGTCGAATGCTCTGCCGGGCATGCCTACAGGACTCTGGATGATGCGGACATCTTTTTCGTCCGAATCGATATAGACTTTTTTAAAATCTTCCGATGCATCGCATTCTTCGGTAGGGACGAAAATGGATCCCATTTGAACGGCTTGGGCTCCCAGCTTCAGGAAACGGGCAATGTCCTCGCCTGTGGAGATTCCTCCGGCTGCAATCACCGGAATGTCCTTGACTTCCTTATCACTCTGGGCTATGGCTACGACTTCGGGAATCAGGTGTTCCAGCGAATAGCGTTCGTCGTCGATTTGTTCTTTTTTGAAACCGAGGTGTCCTCCCGCTTTGGGACCCTCGACGACAAATGCATCGGGGAGGTAGTGATAAGTGTTCCACCATTTCTCGCTGATTACTTTTGCTGCCCGTGAGGAGGAAACGATGGGCACCAGCTTGGTTCGGCTGTCCGCTTGCAGATAGGAGGGCAGGTCCAACGGCAGACCGGCTCCCGCAAAGATGACGTCTGCTTTTTCGGCAATGGCTGTCCGCACCATGTCCGAGAAGTTGGAGAGGGCTACCATGATGTTGACGCCGATTATTCCTTTGGTCTTTTCACGTACTTTGCGGATTTCTTCCTTGAGTCCGTATATACATTTTTGCATGTAGTTTCCCTGTCCTTCGGGATAGAGCAGGCCTAAGCCAGCAACCGATATAACGCCGACGCCTCCCTCGTTGGCCACGGCTGAAGCAAGTCCGGAAAGTGAGATACCAACTCCCATACCGCCTTGGATGATGGGAAGTTTGATTTCATACTGGCCAATAAAAAATGATTTCATAATTTATTTATTGAAAAAGTTATATAACCAGCCCAATGAGGCTGTTCCTGAAACATGGAAGCTAAAAAGTCGTTATCAACAATGAAAAAACCGGGCGAAAGCCGAAGGATAATGCAATGAGAGAAGGAACAGAATAAACTTTCAGTGTTTACGCTGTAAAAGTAGTTATTTATTGTAAAGTTCAGGCATGGGCGACGGTTTTTCTTGTGATAAAATATCTTAAAAATTGCAGAGGTTTGTTCTGAACATTCCGTCTGTTTTCCCGTTTAAGAAGCAATAAACTGTAACGAAAATGGAGTATCGGATAGAAAAAGACACGCTCGGACAGGTAAAGGTGCCTGCAGAAGCCTACTATGGAGCCCAGACTCAAAGAAGTATCGATAATTTTAAAATTGCCCGTTTTACGGATCGTATTCCCATCGAAGTGATACGCGGTTTTGCTTATCTGAAAAAAGCGGCGGCTTTGACAAATAAGGAAGCAGGAATTTTGGAAGAGAAGAAATGCGAATTGATTGTCCGGGTATGCGATGAGATCCTGGAGGGAAAACTGGACGGGCAGTTTCCTCTGGTGGTGTGGCAGACCGGCAGCGGCACCCAGACCAACATGAACGTCAACGAGGTCATTGCCCACCTGGCTGCGGACCGGGGGATGCGGCTTCACCCCAATGACCACGTGAATGCCTCCCAGTCCAGCAACGACACGTTCCCCTCCGCTCTCCACATCGCGGCGGCCCTGAGCGTCACGGAGCAGGTGCTGCCAGCGGCGGAGCGGCTGGCAGGGGCCTTTCGGAGGCTGGAGGAGGCCTATCCGGACCTGATCCGCAGAGGCCGGACCCACCTGCAGGACGCCACGCCCCTGAAATTCGCCCAGGAGGTCTCCGGCTGGCGGGAGCTGGTGGAGGCCCCCTGCCGGATGCTGCGCACCGCCCTGCCGGAGCTGCCCAAACGGGCCAGCGGCGGCACCGCCGTGGGCACCGGCCTCCCCGCCCCCAAGGGGGACGC
>CAJKZL010000016.1 GCA_905204385.1 uncultured Odoribacter sp.
TCACTTTCACCGTTTCATCCGCTATACTTTCATAATGCTCCCCTATGATTTGTCCTGTATCGACGTCATAAAAATACAACGACCCTTTTAAGCCCTGACGGCTGCTATTGTAGGTGGCTATATAGAGTTGTTTCTGATCCGTAGACTGATTCATACATTTAACAACCTCGTTTTCCGGTAGAGGAATAAAGGCCTGATCAGGTATTTCCGACTGATTGTAAGCCCATTTGTACACCTTGTTTCCATTGGAAAATAACAAACAAGAATTAGGATCGTTGACTTGCAAAACAGACTCCTGGTTAAGCAGTGCCGGATTAACAGTACATTCTTTTTCACTGATAATATCCAATTCCGGGTTTCCCGCCATGATCGACGGAATACTGGTAAGGCTCGAACCGATTTTTGTCAACAAATACTTTCCTTCTTTTATACTATAAACAATCAGATTTCCATCTTCATCGTAAAAAACTTGTATAATCTCCCGGTCCCGGAAATAACCGTAACAATCGAAATAGCCGAATTGAAAACCTGTACTCACCCCATAGGCATAAATCTGACTATTCACATCGTCGATGAATGCAATAACCTTGGAAGCACTATAATTGGGCCGGTCGTATGTCCGGGTAAATTTAATATTTTGCGGTAAATCCGTGTAGGAATAAATTTCCAGGTCGGCTTGCTGTATTTTAGCCACTCCTCCATTCGGAGAAGTCGAATAAATCTCCCTGCAATAAGGGGAGTCGTATGAAATTAAATCCTGAGGATAAAAATCGCCCTCATACCTATTGTAATCGAATTCAAAAACCAATTGGAAAGACTTAGCGTCGATCTGGTACACTTTCTGTTCCCGACCACACAGAATATAAAGTTTATCCGCTATCTTATCGCAATCCACAGGACCCTCTCCCAACTCCTTTCCCCCATTGGTATAAGCAAATAAATTCTGACGAAATTCCGGCTTCATACCTTGAGCGACTTCTTCCGGAGTCAGTGTCTTCATAAAAGCTAAACTCCCTTTTCCATTTTCCTTTCTCCCAAGAATAAGATAACCTTCTTCAAACTCCGAATTTACAAATATATGATAATATTTGATGGTACTTCCATACCCGTTACTCACTACCAATCGCAGAAAATAATGTCCCAGTTCCGTCGTTTTATATTCTAATTTCCGGGTGGTAGCTATTTCCTTAAAAACAGTAGTAACATCTCCGGAAACAGGATTTGTCCTATATGTTCCCATGCTCCATTGCCAACTCATCTCTTCTCCTGCATCGGAACTTTGTGGATCGATAGAAATATTATCTCCTAAGTATAAATTAATCGTGTCTTTCGCATTGTCTGTAATATCGATTTCCGTTATTTTTTCTACCGGTAAAGTAGAATCATCGTCATAACAGGCACTCAACACAAACAAAAATGCTAGAACCGGTAAAATATATAGTGATCGTCTCATGGCTTAGTTATTAGGATTAGGAATTCGGTATAAGGGATCATTGCTTTCTAAATAATATTCATACATCGGGGTCAGGATATATCGATTTAAAAAACCTTGGTATGAGTATATAGTCAATAAATTTTTTGCTGTTCCTTCATCCAGATTCTCTCCCCATCTTTTCCTGATATCTTCATAAATCACCGGACTTAGTTCCTTACTTTGATGATAAAAATCGACAAATAAGATAAATTTCTCCTGATTATATTCCCCTACTTTTGCTGCTTGCCACCAAACAGGGGCTTCGATATCCCTATTACTAAAAAATATCACACATTCCTTTACATCGGCAGGGGCATAATTCTCATTCTCCACCAACTGTAAAGTCAACCTGTATTCTTTATTTTTTTCCAGGTTCGGTTTCTTAAAATCGATCGGAATAAAAGCTTTTAATGAATCTTTAGGCATCCGATTTACATCCGGTAAATCATAATGCTCCCCTTTCCTGGCATTCGTATCCTCAACAATTTTCAATTTAAAAGCTTTATCTTGTGTTAAATCGACAAATCCGATTAATTTTACTCCTACGTTTAAATCCACCTCTTTATCCAGAGTCAACCCGTACGTAAAGCGGAGCGTGTCATCGACGAAAAATAATTTGTCTTTGTCATTTGAATCATAGATCTTATAATCGGTATTTTCACAAGAAAAAATAGTAAAAACACCGAAGAAAAGCAATGAGTATAGAAATCCTTTTTTCATAATGATTACGAATTAATATCTGTATTCAATTTCATTTTCCGGAATAGGAAGTACATAAATATCATTGGAAGCTTTATAGGTTTTCCCACTCTTAGTTTCCAGAATATCCTGATTGTATCTTTTCAGGGTGAAAAAATACTGTCCTTCACCAATCAATTCTTTTTTTCTTTCGCGGATCACCTGTTCCAGCGTGAGAGTAACTCCTTGCCGGTCGGCATAGGCGGTCAGTCCCCTGGAAACCATCACCTTATCGTAATACTTTATGGCCTCGTCGGGACGATCGATACTCAAATAATATTCTGTGATAATGTAGTACAGTTCCGGTAAACGCAACATATTTATCCCTTTCACCCTGGATTCTTTCCGGCTTGAATAAGTCAGTTCATAGGTATCCAAGATCTTGATACAGCGCATACCGCTAGCTTCTACCTGATTATAACTATTAAACCATTTATCGTAACGATAGTCGGTCCCTTCTTTATCCGCATTATAATCTTCATCGTGTTCAGCTTTCAGGAAAAGACAGGTAGGGCTTCCGGTTAAATAAAGTATCGATCTGACATCGGTATAGAAAGTCGAAGAGAAAAGTCCCCAGATCGTCTCTTTGGGCGAAAGAACCCCGTTCACCAAATCTTGTATCTCACTTTTATCCGCCAATTCGAAATATCCACAATCGAGAACTTTTTGCGCATATTCAGCAGCCGTTTTTAATTCCCCTTTCATCCAATATACACGGGCCAATATCCCCTGTATAGCATAAAGGTTCATGTGAATGGCCCGGTCCTTCAAAAACTCATTATTCTGCTGTTCAGCATCTTCGAAATACTCTCCATTTTTCAGCATAAGATCTTCAGCAGCTTTTAAATCTCCGATAATTCTTCCATAGGCAGCTTCAGCACTCAGGAACGGACTGACTTCAAACGAATAGTTGTCTACATAAGGGATTCCCTGGGCATTCTGATTATTGACTATGTTTTCACTGAACAAACGCAGCAGATCGAAATGCATAAATCCTCTCAGACCTAAACACTCCGCTTTATATACGTTATACAATGGAAGAGCATCTTCATCGTAGCCCTTCAGATTTTCCAGAATATTATTCACATAAGAAATAGCCTTATACATTTTTTCCCAAATCCCGTCGACGGTAGGCCGCACCTGAGCGTCTTTGTATTCAAAGCTGCAAATTTTCAATGTGACATTCCCCGGATAATCGTGAAAGAAATACTGAGCCAGAACGTCATGGAAATTATAAGTCATAGTGGCCCCGTAATAGGAGGAAGTACCTAATGTAGAATATACGCCATAAAGGGCATCTTCAAATCCCTCTGCGTTTTTAAAGAGTTCATTGTTTACCATCTCTCCCTCCGGACGTACATCCAGAAAACTATCACACGAATAACAGAGTATGAAGCAGAGAATCATCGATAAATATTTCATTTTTTTCATCGTGTATTGCAATTAAAAGGTTGGACTGATCGTAAATGAGAATCCCCGGCTGAAAGGATAAGAAGTTCCCCGCTCATATTTCACGGAAGAAAACCGTACGACATCGTTCATACCCGCTCCCATTCGTAAACGTTTAAAGCCAATTTTGTTTAACCAGGAACTCTTGAACTCATAGGCCAGTTCTATCCGGTTAATCTGTAATGTATTTTCATCCTCGACAAAACGGCTACTGTGATAATTGCTTCTCGATTCCGTATCTGCAATATCCAGATAAGGGAAAAGGTCGTTCACTCCTTTCCATCTTTCGTCATATGCTCTTTGGTCGACATTATAACGAGGATCCACATTCTCCACGTTGGCAGAACGGGTAGAATTATAAATCTGTCCACCAAATTTATAAGTCATACTGATGTTTAGCGACCAGTTTTTATAATATAACATCGGGAACACCGAACCTTCGAGTTTAGGATTTTCATCCCCACACACCACTTTATCGTCGGTATTATATGTCAATGTATATTCTCCGTCTTTATTCATGAACACCTCCTTGCCATTAGCAGGGTTTATACCGGCAGAACGGACAGCATAAATAGCGGTGGTCGATTGTCCTTCTTTATATAATGTTTTCGGGCTTACCGAATTGGACCGGTTGGCAGCGTCATTAGAAGCAGCCAAGGCATTGCTAATCGCCAATATTTTATTTTTATTGTGAGCCCCGTTCAATTTCAAACTAAATCTCCAGTCGCCGGTTTGTAACAGCACAGCCGCAATATCGAATTCAAATCCTCGATTCCGCTGTTTTCCCAGATTATTATTCACCTTACTTTCACCGATAGAGGGCGGAATCGTCTGATCGATCAATAAATCATCCGTCGTTTTAACATAATAGTCAAAAGTCATGCTCAACCGGTTATGAAATAAATCTGCATTCAAACCGATATTATTGGTCTTGGTGGTCTGCCACGTCAAATCTTTATTTCCCATCTGTTTGGGAATGGCCCCCATGCCATGCAAATAATAATGATCCTGACTATAGGTGTATGTCGTAATTGCCTGATAAGAAGGGAAAGTAATATTTCCCGTCACTCCGTAAGAATAACGCAGGCGCAAAGTATTCAACCATTCTCTCTGTATAAAAGATTCATTGTGAATATTCCAGCCTGCTCCTACAGACCAAAAGGGAGCATAACGATTGTTAGCACCGAATTGTGAAGAACCGGAACGCCGGATAGCACCGTCCACAAAATATTTGTTCTGCAAGATAAAGTTCAGGTTAGCGAAAAAACCTGCCCGGGTGGTCAACTTCTGACTACCGTTCGGATGAGCATCTTCCTGATAGGTGATCGCATATTGAGGAGAATGGAGTCCAGGCTTTAAAAAACCCGTCGCTAAAAAACTCTGTGACCGGGCATCGTCTTTATAAATATCCCCCCCTAAATAAAGGCTCAACAAGTTATTACTGCCGATATGTCGGTTATAGCTGACCACAAAATTTCCGCTAAAATTCAATGATTTTTGATGATTTTCTGTCAATAATCCCTTTTTAGACAATTCTTCCTCCGTAAGATAGGAAGCAGAAGCCGGAGAAATGAAAATTTCCTGATCCGAATGATCGGACACAACAGACCCATTGGCAGTGAAATATAAGCCTTTCAGAATATCCCAACGGATATTTACAGTGTTGGTAAAAGTATTCGCCGAAGTTTTATTGAAATTACCGGCTTTAGCTTCATACAAAGGATTATTTACGTCCCAGGATAGTTTTTTCAATAAAGTCCCGCTTTCATCATACGGCGTATCGTAAGGATTCAGGGAAACATAACTGGAAAAAGTACCGTAAGGACTATCCTGTGATTTAACGGAAGAATAATTACTTTGATAAGATACGGTCAACTTATCGGCCACATGATAGGCTAAAAACAAGCTAACCCCATAAGTATTCCGGTAGTCATCCTACATCACCCCTTATACATTTCTTATATTGGCATTCACCCGATAGGTCATATTATTTCCCTTCCCGCTGATACCGACAGAATTACCGATAGTATACCCTGTGCGCAGAGGTTTGGACATCCAGTTAGTATTTACCCCTTTAGAGATCAATAATTTTTTCCGGTTATATTCTTCCAGATCGTATTTATTTTCAAAATCATACAAATTAGCCCGGCGTTCAAACTCCAGTTTATCTGCTGCATTCAGGTAATCATAAGTTGTCAGATCGGGAAAATCTACCGAACCATCCAAATTATAAGTCAGCCTTAACTTTTCATGTAAAATCTTTTTACGTTCGATCACAATCACTCCATTAGCAGCTTTCTCTCCATAAAGAGCAGAAGCCGAAGCATCTTTCAATACATCGACCCGTTCGATTTCGTTAATATCCAGATCGTAGAGATCACGGAGAGTGATTTCAAGTCCGTCCAGAATGATGATCGGTTGATTAGGATTTACGTCTGCTTCGGTCGTTAAGGAGGAAGTTCCGCGGATAACAATTTCCGGAAGCCGGTTAGGGTTAGAACCAGCCTGATTATTTTCCACAATTTTAAGACCGGGAGTCAACATAGCCAAAGCACTGATCAGATTAGTATTAGAAACAGTCTTCAGCTCTTCGACAGTAAGTGTTTTCACCGAACCGGTAAAGCTATTCTTGTTCTTTGTAAAAAATCCGGTAACCACAACATCGTCCAGGGTGGTTCGCGCCTCCTGCATCGTTACCTGATAAACGGTTTGAGCAGGATCCACTTTTACTTCAGCATTTTCCATGCCTATGAACGAAAATACCAGGAAAATTCCCTCCGTTGAAGCGATATCTAACTTAAATTTACCATCGGCATCTGTCGAAACCCCGATCGACGTCCCTTTGATAATAACACTCACACCGGGCAAGGGCTGACCAGAAGCATCTTTCACTTGTCCGGTAAGGGTGGTCTTCTGTTGTTGAGTCAGGGTCGTCGCTTTTTTTATAAAAACAATATCGTCTTTGACTTCATAGATCAACCCCGTCCCTTGTAATAAAGAATGGAGAACTTCACCGACTTCTGCATTTTCCATTTTTACCCGGGAAACTGTAATATGATTTACATCCCCGGAAGAATATAGAAAACGATACTTACTCTGAGCCTGAATAATCGTAAATACATTCTTTAGATTCTCTTTACGTATCTCCACACTGATCTTACTTTGCGCATGGGTAACAGCCATTCCCGGAAGTAACACCAATAAAAAAAGGAAAGTAAGCAAATGCATGCGCACATTTTTTTTGATTTTCTCCTGCAGTGGAGGGGTTAATCGTTTTTTTTCCATAATTTTGTAATACATTAAATGATTAAATGCTTGTTCGAGCAAGCTATTTTGAAGATGGAGGATACGGCCAATATCCTCCGTTTTTTAATATTGCGATACAGTAACCGTTTTACCCTGAATCGTAAACCGTACTTTTTCAAGATGTTCGATATATTGCAGGAACTCGTGGATCTCCGCATAACGTTTCAGCTCCCCGGTAAATTGAATTTCCTTTAAATCGGAACAGGCATAAAAAATTTCCATATTATACCACCGCGACAAAGTATTCAGGATATCTTCCAGCGACTGGTCGATAAATATGAATTTACCGGAATGCCAGGCTGTATACAACGATGTATTCACTTCTTTCACCCTGAGTCGATGAGTAAGAAGGTCCACCCGTGACTGTTTCCCGGGCGTCAGCAGCACTTCCTGCCCGGAAGTCATCACCTTTACCGAACCGTATTCCAAGGTCGTCGATATCTCCTTTTCTTCAGGATAAGCACGGATACCGAAAGAAGTCCCCAATACCCGGACTACGTGTTCCCCGGACTCTATGATAAAGGGACTGGACTCGTTTTTAGCCACCTCGAAATAAGCTTCTCCTTTCAAAAAGACTTTCCTTGGACGACTATCGAATACAGGCGGGTATTTTAATTCAGTCTCGGCATTCAGCCATACTTTCGTTCCGTCGGATAATTTCAGTACATATTCTCCTCCGCGAGGGACATACAAAGTATGGTATTCGACCTGCCGTTCAGGTAATCGCTGATATGCTAAGGTATCTTTAACGGCGATCATTCCAACGCCCAACGTTCCTGTTTTGGGAGTAACCGAATCGAGTAGAATCCTCTTTCCGTCAGGCAACGTCAACACTGCACAGGGACTGCCGGGACGTATTGCAGAGGTCGCTATCGGAGTTACTTCAGGCTGACTCATCCTATTTACCCATATCGAGAGTGCGAAAACCAATGGAAATAAAACGGCTGCCACCCAACCGGTTCTTCTGAATAAACGAATCCTTCTTTCCCGTCGCATCCAACGACAAAATACCAGATATCCCGCTTGTTCGTCATGTTCCGAATACATCATCCGGTAATTTTCCAAAGCCTTCCGGTCGGTTAACTTTTCGAATAAAGCCCGATGTTTCGCAGACTCATTCAACCATTCTTCCAATTGCTTCTCCTCTTCAGAATTAGAAGAACCGGTCAATTTCGCCAGAATTAAGGAAATCAGCCGATACGGCGTATATTTTTCCATTTTAATATTTTTTCACCTAAGACACCACCCGATCAAAAAGTGGGTATCTTATTCCTAAAAAAATCTTAATCCGGATATTCGATGGTTTCCTAAAAAGGATTTGCCAAAATTCACCGATCTAAACTGGAAATTGAAAGAAGCCGTTTTGTAACACAACGTATCCCAGGCACCTAAAAAATTATGGTTTTGGAAGAAAAGAATATATGCCCAGGAAAATATTGCCAGGCTAGCTCATTTAGCAAATGTTTACTCCTTTACAAAATATGAGTTTTTAACACAACTAATAAAAACGATCGTTTCAAATTGTTAATCCTGACAAAGGTATAATTTTTTTGAAATATTGACAATCATAAAGTTTACTTCCCAAAACAAACACTCTTTTTCTAACAGAAAAAACGATCGTTTTTATTAGTAATATCTGAATATTTATTTTGGCAGTGTATGTCTGTTGAATTTGGCGAAGCCCATATACCATTATTAATTCAGGGAGATCCGGAAGCTTATCGACTGTTATATAAGCATTTTTTCATCGCCTTATGTATTTTCGCCCGAAATATGGGAATAGGGAAAGAAGAAGCTGAAGATATCGTTCAGGAAATTTTTTGCCATATTTATCGTGAAAATAGGTTGCCGCATCATCCCCATGCTTTCAAATCTTATCTTTATTCAGCAGTCCGTAACCGTTGCCTGAACCTGATCCGGGACACCCGACGCCGTAAAAACAACGAACTGATTTTCAGCAAAGATCAAGAGGTTACTACCTTTTGGGAGCAAATCGTAGAAAATGAAGTATATCGTGAATTACAGCTTTCATTAGACAAACTACCGGAGCAATGCCGAAAGATCTTTCAACGTTCGCTCAACGGAGATACCTCCGAAAAGATAGCAGACGAATTGCATCTTTCCATCGAGACAGTAAAAACACAACGTAAAAAGGCAAAAAAAATACTCCGTGAAAGATACCGAATATTGCAACGCTTATTCGGTATGTTGCTTTAATAGCAAATGACTAAAACCATTACCGGATTCTCCTGAACTTGTATAGATCCCGTTATGGCCGGAAGCAAGTTTCTTCCGGCCATAACGGGATATCCTTCATCGTGTCGTCACATATCCGCCTGCCTCGGCAATCTTACGGGGAATATCGGTATTATCCAGTTTTCCTTCAAAAAGCTGAGCCCCGGCCCCGATAGCAAATACAGGAACCACGCCGGCAGAATGACCTCCACTCGTCCAGCCTACCATAGCGATAGCATCCATGATGCGGATGGCTTTTGCGGCCAGGGGTTCGTTGGAGGAATAAAGGCTTTTTTCCAACTTCACATCACCGCTCTGGAAAGAATTACGATAAATTTCCTTCAGTTCTTTTTCCTGTTTTTCCGACAGTTTGAGGTCACTCCAGAAACCGAGATTTTCTGTCAGCAAAGTTTGCACTTCTTCCCAGCTTACCTTGTTATTCTTTTCTTTTCGCAGTTGTTTGATTTTGGCCGTCAGTT
This sequence comes from uncultured Odoribacter sp., assembly GCA_905204385.1. The sequence continues at coordinate 9,682 of CAJKZL010000016.1, forward strand.
CTTCCAGGGAAGCTTTCTGGTGTTGTAAAGCTTTCAGATTGAGTTCATATTTTCCGGTACCTAAAGCTATTCCTCCTGTTTCGTGATCGGCGGTAATCACGATCAGCGTTTCGTCGGGATGCTGCTGATAGAAATCCAGGGCACATTGTATGGCTTCGGCCATATCCACCACTTCATTGAAAGTAGTGGCCGCATCGTTATTGTGACAGGCCCAGTCGATTTTTCCTCCTTCCACCATGAGAAAGAAACCGTTGTCATTGTCTTGACTCAAAAACCGGATAGCATGACAAGTGATCTGTGCCAAAGTCATATCACCGGGTTCCCGGTCGATAGCATAAGACAAGCTCGCTCTGTTCATGTCTTTCTTCTCGATCCAGACCACTTTAGCAGCCTCGGCGGATTTCGCCTCAAACTCTTCTACCCCCCGGATAAGCATATAACCGGAGTCTCTCAGGATGTCATAGATAAGGGCTGCAGTAGAATCTTTTTTATTCGTCGGTTGCAAAAAGCCACCCCCGGCATACAAGTCAAAACCCGTTTTGGGAAGATCCGTAGCTATCTCATAGTACATATTCCGATCCGGCTGATGAGCATAAAAAGCAGCCGGAGTGGCATGGTCCACACTCACACTCGTAGTAATCCCTACTTTTTTGCCCGCTTTCTTTGCCTGCACTGCAACGCTGTAAAGAGGATCCCGGCGTAAGCTATCCATTCCGATGGTCCCGTTCTTGGTTTTTGTCCCTGTAGCCAAAGCCGTTCCTGCAGCAGCAGAACAAGTGACAGAGTTGTACTTCGAATAAGTAGTAGCAAAATTGGTTACCGGAAATTGAGTAAAATTCAAAGGCTTAAGACCTATTCTACCCTCTTTTTCGGCCAGATACATTTCCGTCCCATTCACCTGATTCACCCCCATGCCGTCACCGATAAAATAAAACACATACTTTGCTTTTTTCTCCTTCGGAGCCTGCTGGCATCCCGGTAATAATGCCACCGCCACTATCGCAAATGCCAAGAAATAAATAATCCTCTTCATAGTCGTTTAAATTGTTTGAGCAAATATAAACCGAAATCGTTAAAATTTGATTAAGATTCCTATAAAAATCCTCTCTTTTTTCTCTCTCATCAAACCTTTTCTTCCATCCTAACCTCTCCCCCTATCCATAATCTTTCATCTATAATCTATAATCTTTCATCTATAAACTTTAAACTATAAACTATAAACTTCACTCTATAATTTCAAAATCGGCAATTTATCATACACCCGGAATAATTTTCCCCCTTCGATCAACACACCCCGGCTTCGGTTTTCTTTGCGGTTGTCCTTATTTTTCACATTCACGGCAATTACCCGTCCGTTCATAAACAGAGTCACTTCCTCAAAAATCGTATGCCCTACAAATATCCGTTGGACCTGATATTTTTTTAGCAACCGCTTCAAATTGGCGTTCGAAAGTGCCGGAAATTTTTCATTGGGCTTAACCATTCCCCGGTACCAGAAAGGTCCTGTCTCGGTATCAAAAATAAAGGCCGACAAGGGAGACACATTTTCCCGGGCCTCCTTGCTCAAAGACAGTCCCCGGGAAGCGACTTCATTGATTTCATCGAGCGACTCGCGACGAGCCAGAAATTCCACGCTCAGTCCCGCATGGACAAACAAATTATCGCCGATCACTTCCACCAGGTTGCAAGTCCGCAACCATTTTCCCAACTCACTGGCCGGACTATATAAATCCTTATATTTCACTTTCAAAGTATCTGCCAGATTTTTGTATTTATCCTTAGCATAGCGGATATTACCCCGCAACTCCATCTCTTCGTGATTACCTAAAAGAAAAAGGGAACGGCCTCCGGCCGCCAAAGCCTCCTGCTGCAATTTATACAACAACCAGAAAATAGCGGTCACATCCTCCCCCCGGTCAAATACATCTCCGATCACCACCAACTGGTTTTTCCCGAAACTCCAGTTATACTCTTCATCGATCACTTTTTGTGCCCTCAAGATAGATATAAAGGAATGGAAATCGCCATGAGGATCCGACAACACCAAAATTTTTTCTGCCGGCATCATATTCCAGGGCTGCCGTTCAGGCTTCTGCAGCCGCACCTGAAAAGGATGTCCGTACTTATGGGGAATGACCGTCAGCAGCAGGTTTTCCGGAACCTCCACATAAACCGTATCCGTTAACTTCCGTTCCTTATTTACGGCAATCACCCGCAAGCCTCCATCCGGCAAATGAAAGACATAGGGCCCGTCGACCGATAACTTCTTCTCCTTTTCCGCTTTGTGGTCCCCGGCCCTTACACCGGCCGGAACACTGCATATCCAGAAACAAGCGAATAAAATATACAACAAAGTTCTCATATCAGGTAAAAAATAAATTTTTTAAAGTCCAAAACCTAAAGTAACGATTAAAGATTAACGATTAAAGATTAACGATCATGAGCGCCTTATGTTATGGTCGGATCGGAACCGAAGGTTCTGTTTATAAAGTCCCCGCAAGGGACCCACGGTCGTTAATCGTTACTTAAGTGACCGAAAGGTCACTCATCGTTCATCAAAATTTTAGACAAAGTCTAAAATTTAATACCCCGGATTCTGTTGCTCGGCCAGGTTTTCATTACAATCCATCTCACTCCGCGGGATAGGCATCGCCACTTTATAATAATCCCAATTGAAAGACTTCGAAGCCGAGGAAACAGAAACCATATCCCGGGGAGTCCGGGTAATCGTCTTTCCATTCCGGAGCATATCGAACATCCGGTGTCCTTCACCTGCCAGTTCCTTCCGGCGCTCATCCAAAACACGGTCCACCGTTACGATCTCGTCATCACTCACTGTTTTGGCCGGATTTCCCCGTTCCACAAGCGGACGAAGATAGGTCACGGCATCTTCATTGATCCTCAGATGGGCCGCCGCTTCCGCCGCAATCAGATAAACCTCGGACAAGCGAAAGATACGGATATTCGCCATACGCGGATCTTCGCCTGCTTCCCCCGGATATTTATTCCAATAATAATAATATATTTTATTCTCCGTACCATCCTCATTTTTGACCGTCTCCGATTTTCTTTCTATCAATTTATAGCGGATATCCTTCGAATCTTTTTTCATAAACTCGTAAAAATCGTCCGAACCGATAATTGCCTTATACCCTTTTCTCCAATACAGATAGCCCAACGACTCTTTATCGGGTCCGCTGATATTGGTATTGCCAATCACGAAAAACAATTCTGCATTGTTCACACCGCTCCAGCCACCACTGTATTCGCTATTGGTCCACAACCGATACCCGGCTTGTTCAGCCTCTTCGAACAGTTTTTTCGCCTCCTCCAAAGCAGCCTGATAATCTCCCTTATAGAGATATACCCGGCAAAGCAATGTCCAGGCCGCCCATCGGTTCAAACGACCTGTTACGGATGCTTCCTGCTCATCCTCCTCCTCGTCGAACGACTGCCCTTTAAATAAAGGCAAAGCATCGGTCAGATCTTTCAATATATAACGGTAACAAGTCCTGACACTATCCCTCCTGGGTTTATAATCGGTAGGCACCGGCTGACGGACCACCGGCACTCCCAGCGACGCGCCCCCGTCTTTGGTATAAGGATAGCCGAACACCCGGGTCATGTCAAACAGAGCCAACGCCCTTGCTGTCAAGGCCTGAGCCTTTATATCCTTACATTCTTTCTCATCCTCGCCCATCAGATTATCGATTTTCTCCAATACATTATTGGCAAAGCGGGTCACTGTATAGGGATACGACCATAATTCCGCCGGAGAACTATTAGCGGAATGGGAAAAACGATAATAGCCGTTTCCACGGTCGGAAGACTTTTTCGACATAAAGTCCCCTCCCTTCAAATCGGCATAATACATCATGGTAGCTCCATAATAACCCGCATTCTGCATGGTATTGTAAATACCGTTCATAGCATACCGGGCATCCTTAAGGGTCAGCAAAGTTTCATCGGTCGGGACTTTTGTCTCAGGTTCCAGATTCAGCCAGTCGTTTCCGCATCCGCAGAATAAAATAACCAGTATGACCGGCAATATAGGTTTGATTGCATTCATAATCATCAGGATTTAATCGTTAAAAATTGAGTTCCAGGCCAAACGTCATCGATTTCAACGGTGGGGTTTGAAAACCGGCTAAACCGTTTTCGCGTACTTCCGGATCGTAGTCGTCATAACGGGCCCAAGTCCAGAGATTGCTGGCAGCAAAATACAAACGGGTTTTATCGATCCCTATTTTCTTCGTCCAGGTTGGGGGAACCGATATGCCGAAAGTCAGGTTCTTCAACCGGATATGATCGGTGCTGTGAAAACGGTGAGTGGAGGTAACACTCCCCATATACCCGTCTTTTCCAGTGATAAACATTTCCATTTTAGCATGATCTCCCGGTTGTTTCCAGCGATCCCGGTAGTAGACCGGAATGTTATAATCCGGCTGCGAACCGCTGTATTGCAGTTTCGAAGCGGCATCGTCGTAAGAATGTCCGCCGAACGAATAAGTCAGCATAAAATTCAGGTCGAATATTTTATATTTCAATGTATTGCTCAATCCCCCCGTTACTTTCGGATCGATGGATTTCAGTATCTTTTCCGCCGAACCGCTGCTTTCCGTCAGGCTGCGGTCCGTATACGGATTTCCTTCTTCGTCTTCAGCTTCCTTATTTTTATAATATTGCGGTTTTCCATTCTCGGGGTTAATACCGGCAAACTCCCTCAAATAATAAGTATAATAAGGATGTCCCACTTTATGAATCAAATCTCCGTCCTGAATCTCGGTCTGGATGCCATCCAACTGAAGAATCTTATTTTCATTGTGTCCCAGATTGAATGAGGTGATCCAGCTAAAATCGTTCCGGTCGAAGTTTACAGACCGTACTTCCAATTCCCATCCCTGATTACGTACTTTCCCGATGTTCATCAGATAAGACGAGAAACCGGTGGTTTTCGAGATAGGACGGTCGATCAGCAGATTTCGGGTAAGCCGGTTGTAATATTCGACTGTAAAACTCAACGCATTCAACAAAGTAAAATCTGTTCCTACATTGGTCGTATAGTTGGTCTCCCAGGACAAATCGGCATTCTTCATCTGGGATTCCCCCAACCCCGGTTCCTGAAGATAAGTATAATTATAGGAAGAAAGACTCATATATCCATAATAGTCGCTGGGCAATGTCGCATTCACTCCGTAAGAAGCCCGGAGTTTCATATCGGTCACCACATTTTCCACAGGCTTCATAAACTTCTCCTCCGAAATTTTCCACGCACCGGATACCGACCAAAAATTCCCCCACCGGTGATCCGGGTCCAGTTTAGAACTGCCATCCAGGCGGTAGCTGCCTCCCAGGTAATATTTATGACGATAGCTATAATTCAGGCGGAAGATATACGAAACCAGGCGGGTTTCCATTTTATATCCGTCGATCTCATCCAGGACAGAACCATTGGAAATAGCATCCTTATCCGGACAGGCAAAATTCTTGGTATGCGCTTTCACCTAGTCCCGGGCTTTCGAATCGATCTCATAGCCGGCCAAAGCATCTATATCGTGATGCCTGGCAAAGGTCTTTTCGTAAGTCAGGTGATTTTTCCACACCAGCTTCCAGAGTTCTTTATACCGCGATTCTTTTCCCCCATTGTCCTTCCGGCCGTCGTAACTATCGGGGTCTTTCCATTTATCCCCTTTCACAACCGTATAGTCATAACTCAG
>CAJKZL010000017.1 GCA_905204385.1 uncultured Odoribacter sp.
TGCAATAGTGCTGCTGGCGGTAGCATTTTCGACCGGATTGACGGCACAGGTATTGAAGCCGGTAAAATGGCATATTACCCAAACAAAGGTAAGTGAAGGCGTTTATGATATCGTATGTAAAGCCACCATCGAAGCAACCTGGCATCTATACGATACACAGTTGCCGGAAGGAGGTCCGCTGCCTACGACGTTCAATCTGGATGAAGACGAAACCAAAGGTATCGAGTAGGTTGGCACCTTCAAAGCCACTACCGAACCGAAGACCGAACACAGCGAGGCTTTCGATATGGATTTGAAGTATTTTGTCAATACAGCGACCTTCGTTCAGCGGGTCAAACTAACCGAACCTAAAGCCAAATTAGTAGGTTATGTAGAATTTATGGCCTGCACCGGAGGACAGTGTACCCCACCTGCCGAAGCAGATTTCAACATGGAATTAACGAAATAACTTCCTGTTTGTGACCTTAAAGAGCTGCTCCAAAAATGATCTATTTTTGGAGCCTCTTTTTATAAAATCCCCTTGTTCCGTTCCCTGTATATGGCCTGCTTGAAAATCTCCCTTTCCGTTTGTCTTCTTTTGACCGTCTATACAGTCCATGCCCAATTCTGGCCTTACGGTACACAGGAGAATGACAGCATCACTCTTTTTTTTGTCGGAGATGTAATGCAACATGCCCCACAAATAGAGGGAGCCAGGAACACGGCCGGAGATTACGATTACACCTCTTGTTTTCAATACATCCGTCCTTACTGGGCAAAGGCCGATTATGTTTTCGCCAATCTGGAAACCACTCTTTCGGACCGGAATTTCAGCGGCTACCCTCACTTTTGCGCTCCCTGGCAACTAGCCCGGGACCTACAAGCCTGCGGAGTCGATTTTCTGACCACCAACAACAATCATTCCTGCGACAAAGGAGCAAAAGGCATAAAAAAGACCCTTTATTTTCTGGATTCCTTAGGCATACCCCATACCGGAACTTTCACCGACACCACATCCTGGCTGAAGGAAACGCCTCTGTACATTCGGCACGGACAATTCAAAATCGCTTTACTCAGCTATACTTACGGAACCAACGGGATTCCCATCACCGACGGTCAGGTGGTCTCTTTAATCGACACTTTCACCATGAAGCGGCAGATCAGCAAAGCCCGGCTGGATTCCGCCACCAATATTATTGTTTTTGTTCATTGGGGAATAGAATACGCAAATAAACAGAATGCCAGGCAAGAGAAACTCGCCGCTTTTCTGCATGAACAGGGTGCCGATATTGTGATCGGTTCTCATCCTCACGTAGTACAGCCCCTCGAATATGCTCTCCGGCAGCAGGACACCTCCGGCATAACCGTTTATTCCCTGGGCAATTTCATCTCCAATCAAAGGAAAAGATATACAAACGGAGGGATAGGCGTACAACTGCACCTCAAGCGAAAAAACGGAAAGATGTACTATAAAATGTCTTACCTCAGCTGTTATGTCTTCCAGCCTTTTGAAAATGGGGGCTTGCGCTATTATGTCATCCCCGAACCTGATGCTCCCGCCTTGCTGTCCGGGCGCGATTCCCTCTTATATACTCGCTTTTTTCAGGATACGGATGCTCTGCTTCAGGGGAAAGCCGCAAAATACGTTAAAGACTGACTTCAGGCGCAATCGAATCCGTGAATATTTTCCCGCAAGAGGAAATTTTTTATGATAAAATTTGTAATTTCGTGAAGCAAAATCAGAAGATCTTCCTGAGGAATAATAAAAACAATCCGAATGGAAAAAGATTTTTTGCATCACTTTAAAACAACAGAACATTATGAAAATTGCAGTAATTGCTCACGACGGAAAAAAAGCAGAGATGGTTGCTTTCCTGAACCGCCACATGGATTTTTTGAAATCAATGGGACTGGAAATTGTCGCCACCGGAACAACAGGTAAGCATGCCCAGGATGCCGGGCTGGAAGTCGAGCGTTTATTGTCCGGACCTCTGGGCGGCGATGCCCAAATTGCAGCTTTGGTTGCGGAACATAAAGTATCTATGGTCATTTTCTTCCGCGACCCGCTCGGGAAACACCCTCATGAACCGGATGTACAAATGCTGATGCGGGTTTGCGATGTTCACAACGTACCCATTGCCACAAACCCTGCTACGGCCGAGATAATGATCAGCGGCTTCCTTTGCACCCACAAGCAGGCTACTTTAGATTAAAGAATAGGCCTGAACCGGAGGTCTGATAAGACCTCTCATTTTTAATTCGTTAATTAAAGCTTAAAGTATACGCAAACATTTGCATTGCAAATATTCCTGCCTTATTTTTGTAAAAATAAAATCCGGAAGATGCTGAGAAAAATTGTGGCTTTCTTTTTTTTGACTCTCGCGAGCCTGACCATGCTCGCCTTCGCCACTGTGCCTCACCATCATCACCAGGAGTTTATTTGCTTTAACAGTGCACATTGTTCCTCCACAGCGCCGGATGCTTCTCATTCTCACGATGCGGACCCTGTGCATTCCGATCATGGTTGCGTTAAAAATCTTTTCCAAACACAGATTACCCGAACGCAATCGCTGGATCATTCTTCCGATAACGGGAATGTTCACTTTACTTTCATTTTCTTATTGCCCGGAATTTCTTCTTTACACTTTCCGGAATCTTTTCATGCCATCGAGCCGGATATCTTCTATTTAGAGAAACTCCACCATATCGCTTATTTTTCTTCCCTCTCCGGAAGAGCCCCTCCCTATACGATAGCTTAAAGCGATCTCCCGGCCGTCCGAAGCATTTACCATGCACGGGACGGAATATCATAGCAAGCAGCCGCTAACGGGCTATGCTCCTGTATAATACATTATGAGACTGCAGGAAGGCATAAACTGGAGGGTATTATTTTATCTCTTAAATAAATTTTAATCCGATGAAATTATTTATAATCATCCTAACCATATTATCGATGTGTCTCTATGGCTGTAATCAAAATGCCAAACACAATCAAAAAGTTTCAGCAAAACCGGAAGCCCATGCCGGACATGAGCATAGTGAACATAAAGAACATGATCATAAAGGCCATAATCATGAAGATCATGATCACGAGGGGCACGATCATGCAGCACACGCCCAGGAAGTGAACCATGATTCCCACGAAGGCCACAATCACGCAACCGAAGGCCATGATCATGCCGCCGAAGGAGCAGGACACGACCATAGCCACGAATCCACCGAAGCGAATCACAACGATGAAATCATTTTCACCAAAGAACAGGCTGCAAAAACAGATTTCGAAGTGCGTAAAATCCAGCCCGGAACTTTTCATCAGGTGATCAAGACAACCGGACAAGTGCTGCCGGCACCCGGCGATGAATCGGTCATCGTAGCCCCCAACAATGGAGTGGTTTCCTTTGCCAATCATAATCTGGCGGCAGGTAGTGCGGTCAAACAAGGCCAGCCTCTCTTTCATATCGCCTCCAAAAATCTGAGTGAAGGTGACTATTATGCCCGTACCGACGCTAATTATCAAAAAGCTAAAGCAGAATACGAAAGAGCACAAAAGCTGATACAAGATAAAATCATTTCTCAAAAAGAATACGAAGCAATCCGCTTGAATTACCAGAATGCCCGCATCGCCTATGACGCCATCGCCGGGAAACAGTCCGCCAAGGGGATGGCCATAACGGCTCCTTTTAACGGTTATGTGAAAAATATCACGGTCCAGGACGGCGAATACGTAACTGCCGGACAAGCCATAGCTACCATCTCCCAAAATAAACGACTGGTGCTGAGAGCCGACGTTTCCGAAAAACACTATCCGGTATTGCACAGTATCCACAGTGCCAATTTCAAGACTCCCTACGACAATCAGGTTTATGACCTGGCCGATCTGTCCGGAAAACTGTTGTCGGTAGGCAAATCGGCGGCAAACAATACCTTTTTTATTCCCGTAACCTTTGAATTCAACAACCAGGGAGCCGTCATCCCGGGCACATTCGTCGAAATCTACCTGATCTCCGCCCCCCTGCCCGACGTACTGAGCATTCCCGTCAGCGCCCTGACCAACGAAATGGGAACTTTCTACGTTTACAAGCAATTGGATGAAGAAGGTTATCAGAAACAAGAAGTAAAAACCGGAGCCAATAACGGCAAAGAAGTACAAATCCTAAGCGGACTGCATCCGGGCGACCGGGTGGTGACCAAAGGCGCTTATCAGGTGAAAATGGCTTCAGCCTCTGCCGCCATACCGGGACATACCCACGAACATTAATGGTTCGCGAGAACAAGAATTGGAAATAAGAATTAGATTTTAGTCCTTCAATTATGCTAAATAAAATCATACAATACTCATTACACAACCGCTTGTTGGTAATGATTGCAGCCCTGGCACTTCTGATTTGGGGAAGTATCACCGCCCGGAACATGGAAGTGGATGTTTTTCCCGACCTGAATGCCCCGACCGTAGTGGTTATGACAGAAGCTCAGGGAATGGCACCGGAAGAAGTGGAGCGCCTGGTGACTTTTCCCATAGAGACCGCTGTCAATGGCGCCACTGACGTCCGTCGGGTACGTTCTTCCTCCACCACCGGATTTTCTGTCGTATGGGTGGAATTCGAGTGGGGAACCAACATTTATACCGCTCGTCAGATCGTTTCCGAAAAATTAGCAACCCTGGGTGACGCTCTGCCTAATAATGTGGGTCAGCCGACATTAGGCCCCCAGTCGTCTATTTTAGGAGAAATGATGATCATCGGCATGACTGCCGACACCACTTCTTTACAGGATTTGCGTACGATGGCCGACTGGACCATCCGTCCTCGCTTACTTTCTACAGGAGGGGTGGCACAGGTAGCCGTCATCGGAGGCGACATCAAAGAATATCAAATTCTGCTGGATCCTGCAAGGATGAAACACTATAACATCAGCCTTCAGGAAATACTCCCCGTCGTCGAGAACATGAACCAGAACGCTACGGGAGGTATACTGTACGAATATGGGAATGAATACATCGTCCAGGGGGTTATGGCAACCACCCGCGTGGAAGAATTAGGAAAAGCTGTTATCAAAACCATAAATGACTTACCTATTACCCTGGATGATATTTCCTCGGTTAAAATAGGTGCCAAAACACCCAAACTGGGCCTTGCTTCAGAAAAAGGCAAACCGGCAGTACTGATCACGGTCACCAAACAACCGGGATCCAATACCCTGGAATTAACTGACAAATTGGATGCTTCTCTTCAGGATTTGCAGAAAACCTTACCCGGAGACGTACAGATTTCAACGGATATTTTCCGTCAATCCCGCTTCATCGAAAGTTCCATCGACAATATACAGAAAGCCCTGTTCGAAGGGGCTGTCTTTGTCATTGTAGTGTTGTTTTTCTTTTTAATGAATTTCCGCACTACGCTTATTTCCCTGGTAGCTTTGCCCCTTTCCATATTAATGGCCATACTGGTGCTTCACGCCCTGGGACTAACCATAAATACCATGAGCCTGGGTGGCCTCGCTATAGCGATCGGTTCGCTGGTGGACGACGCTATCGTAGATGTCGAGAATGTATACAAGCGCCTCAGGGAAAACCGTCTAAAGCCACGTGAAGACCAACGGCCCGTATTGGAAATAGTCTTTGAAGGCTCTAAGGAAGTGCGGATGCCTATTCTAAATTCAACGCTGATTATCGTTGCCTGTTTTCTGCCTTTATTCTTCCTTTCCGGCATGGAAGGACGAATGCTGATTCCTTTAGGGATCGCTTTTGTGGTAGCCTTGTTCGCTTCAACCGTGATCGCCTTGACGCTTACTCCGGTATTATGTAGTTATCTGCTTACGACACCGAAGGCCCTGCAGCAAAGCGAAAAGGAACCTTTTGTTGCCCGCAGCCTGAAAAAAGTCTACCGGAAAGCACTGAACTGGGGGCTGCATTACAAAAAAACTATCATCGGCACTGCCGGCGGGCTGCTGATCCTCACCCTTATCCTGATGTTCCAGCTCGGGCGGAGCTTTTTGCCTCCTTTCAATGAAGGTTCGCTAACCATTAATGTCAGCACCATGCCCGGCATTTCTTTGGAAGAATCCGACAAAATGGGTTTACTGGCCGAACAGATGTTGATGGAATTTCCGGAAATCCAAACGGTAGCCCGGAAAACCGGACGGGCCGAATTGGACGAACACGCCCTGGGAGTAAATACTTCAGAGATAGAAGCCCCTTTCGAACTGAAAGACCGGGACCGGGACGAATTTCTGGCAGCAGTAAGAAGTAAACTCGGCACCATCAAGGGAGCAAACATAGAGATCGGACAACCCATTTCCCATCGCATCGATGCTATGTTATCGGGAACGCAGGCCAATATTGCCATCAAATTATTCGGCCCTGACCTGAACAAACTATTCCAACTGGGAAGCCAGATCAAAAATTCCGTGCAGGAAATCGAAGGAATAGCCGATCTAACGCTGGAGCAACAAATCGAACGTCCTCAATTACAGATTCTTCCCAAGCGCGATATGTTGGCCAAATATGGCATTTCCCTACCGGAATTCTCGGAATTTATCAATGTCGCTTTATCGGGAAAAGTAGTCTCTCAGGTGAACGTCATGGTCGACGATGAAGTCCGCTCCACCATGGAACAAATCGGCGAGCTAACCCTGGATGCCAATGGACGAAAAGTACCTCTATCCTATGTGGCCGAGATTCTTCCTCTTTCCGGCCCCAATACCATCAGCCGGGAAAACGTTCAGCGTAAGATCGTCGTATCGGCCAACGTAGCGGGCAGGGATTTGAAAGGAGTCGTCAATGACATCCGGGAAACTATAGATCAAGAAATCAGTCTGCCCGAAGGCTATCACGTAGAATACGGAGGGCAGTTTGAACGCGAGGCAGCAGCTTCCCGGACCTTATTCCTGACCTCCCTGATTTCCATATTATTGATGTTCCTGATTCTATATCATGAGTTCCGGAGCGTTCCTTTATCCGGCATCATCATGCTGAATCTCCCCCTGTCCATTATCGGCGGGGTCATCGCCATATGGTTCACGTCAGGAGTCATCAGCATCCCTGCTATCATAGGCTTTATCTCTCTGTTCGGCATAGCCACCCGTAACGGTATTCTGCTGGTATCCCATTACAACCAGCTTCAAAGCGAAGGGTTAGGGTTAACGGAAAGCATCATCCAAGGCTCCCTGGACCGTCTGAATCCGATTTTAATGACCGCATTGACCTCTGCTCTAGCTTTGATCCCCCTGGCCATCGGAGGCGACCTTCCCGGCAATGAGATTCAAAGCCCCATGGCCCAAGTTATACTGGGAGGCCTTCTCAGTTCAACGCTACTGAATGGATTTGTAGTACCGGTGGTTTACTACCTCCTAAAAAGGAAGTCACAGTCTGTAAAACCAAACGATTTGCAATTATAAACCTTCTGAACGTTCCGGTCTCTCCCTTCGGGATAGCCGGAATGTTCAAAATCAATAGGATTACATCATGAAAAAACAAATATTTTTAATGTTTTTGTTTCTTTTCCCTGCCGGCTGGATTTTTGCCCAATCGGGAATAACCGATGTTCTCAGGAGCATTGAAACGAACAACAAAACCCTTCAGGCTAACCAACGCCTGACCGAAAGCCAGAAGCTGGAAGCCCGCACGGGAAATTATCTGGCCAATCCTACCGTCGAATTGAATCAATTGTGGAACGAGGGAAGTGCCGGCGGGAATGCCAATGAATTAGCCGTCGTCCAGTCTTTCGATTTCCCGAGCGTGTATGTGAATAAGCACAAACTGGCCAGGTTAAAATCGACTGTCGCCGATCAGCAATATGCAGCCATCCGCCAGCAAATATTATTAAAAGCCCGCCAGACCTGTCAGGAAATCATTTATCTCCGTAAACAAAAGCGCCTACTGGACAATCGGTTAAAGAATGCAGAGCGGTTGGAAGTCCTTTACAATCAACGCCTCTCCAACGGAGATGCCAATCAATTGGAATTGAATAAAATCCAATTAGAAAAGATCAACGCCAGCAATGCCAGCCGCAGAAATCTGGTCGCCCTGAGAGGACAACTGGAACAATTACAAACCTTAAACGGAGGCCTTGCCCTGCAATTTACCGATGAAGAATACGTTCAGGATTCTCCGCTTCCTGATTTTCCACAGTTGGAAGCCGAATACCTGAGAGCCGATCCCACTCTCAACAGCCTGCACGGTGAAGCCGAATCAGCTCAGCAGGAAGTGAAAGTAAACCGCGCGCTTACCCTTCCTAAATTCGACATCGGCTACCGCCGCAACGGAGGTAGCGAGGAAAAGATGAACGGTTTCCGGGTTGGAATGTCTATACCGCTCTGGGAAAATAAGAATACGGTTAAACAAGCCAAAGCACAGGCCGAATATGCAGCTCTCATTGTGGAAGATAATACTCAGAACCTTAAAACCTCCCTGCAAGAGCTTTATCAACAAGTGCAATCTTTAAAATTGACCAAAGAGGAATACAGCCAAACCTTGTCGGCCCAACGCAACGAAGAATTATTAAACAAAGCCCTGGAAACCGGACATATATCCATGATCGACTATTTTGTAGAGATCACCCTACTGTACGACAGCATTCAGAATTACCTGGAGGTAGAAAAGGAATATCACAATCTGACAGCTCAACTGCTACAATATAAGCTATAATTCTCTCCCTCCCGGAAAAAATATCCCTGTAATCCGGAAAATCCTCCGGGATTACAGGGATATTTATTCACTCTCATCCCTTTATCTCTCCAATAATTCTTCCATGCTATGAATGACAAGAGCTTTTTCCTGTAAGCGCCATTCGCTGTTATGCCCTCCGGCAAATAAAATGCAATCGAAGCCCAGGGCACGGGCAACTTCTGCATCGTGAACCGTATCTCCGATCATTACCGTTTTTGCAGGACAAATATCTAAAGTTTCCAACATCCGCCTGCCTCTTTCTATTTTCCCAGCTGCATAAATATCATCGGAACCGCAAGCCCGCTCAAAATGGGAATCGATCGCAAACTCCCCGAGCATACGGTTCAACAAATCCTCCCTGAGAGCAGATAAGATATATTGCCTCCTCCCGCTTTGCCGGACATAAATCAACACTTCCTGCACGAAAGGATTTAAAGCGATCCCTCCGGCATATTTGTCATAGGTTCTGACAAAGTCCACCGAAAGTTCGTGAAAAGATTCTTTTACCAAATCAAAACCTACCCGCTGATAAAAACGGATCACCGGAAATTCAAACAGATCTTTATATTGCTGAACGGTAAGCAAAGGTAATTCCCTTCTGTCCAACATGTCATTCAGTGTGTCGACTCCAACCTTTACATCATTCAAAAGAGTTCCGTTCCAATCCCAAATCACATTCTCGTACTTATCCGATAACTTCATATCTTTTCCAAACACTAATCCCTGCTTCTCCATTTTGTAATTATAAACTTACCTTTACTCTCCTCGAACTATTCCTTATAAAATGCATTTACTCCCGGCCAGTCCAGTTTTTTCCGGGCTATTTCTTCAGGATAAACCAGATAGACCACTTCGGCTTCAGCCGCCAATTCATCCTTCTCATTGAACAATTCGACGTAAGCAGTCACCAGGCGACGGGTAGTTTTCGTCACTTTCGCTCTCAACCGGATTTCTCCCTGATCCGTACGAACCGGTTTACGGTACTTTATGTTCATTTCGGTCGTTACCCCCGCTGTTTTCTCATGCGAAAAGATAGCCCAACTCGCAATCTCATCGATAAGAGTGGCCTGTATACCTCCGTGCAATATATGAAAAAATCCTTGATAATTTTCCGAAGGCTTCCATCTGCAAGTGACGTATTCCCCCTCGTCTACGAACTTACATTTCAAACCATACGGATTGGTAGGAGAACAACCGAAACAGTTATACCCCTCCAAATCCGCATAAGCATTGTACATCTCCCTTTTTTCCATTGCTGCATTATATTTACAAGTTGTAAAATTAACGCATTTTTTTAAGAATTGTTGCTTTCATTATACTTTTCATATGCTGCGGCCAATTCTTCCAAGGATATTCCCAGTAACTTCATGCGCCGGAATACATCCGGTAGTACCTGATGTATAAATTCTTTCCGGCGTTCATGTTGAATCTGTTCCACCGCATTTTCAGCTACAAAAAAACCGATTCCTCTTTTGTTGCGGATCACTTCCCTGGCTTGTAAAGCTTCATAAGCACGCATCACCGTATTGGGATTTACTTCCAATTGCATTCCCAGTTCGCGTACGGATGGAATCCGCTCCCCCTCAGTCCATTTACCGCCGATGATATAATCACATACCCAATCGGCTATCTGTATATAAATCGCTTGTGTATCTTTGAAATCCATATAGCTATTGGTTTACATGAGGTGCATTTACAATTGTATCGAGACTCACACCAGGAGCCAAATGTAAAGTCACACCCCCAAACTGTTCTGCCGGGCCGGTGACCACCAAGGTATCTCCCTGTATCTTAAAACAATCGGCATTGGAGAAAAACATATTACCGGATAATTCAAATCCGCTTTCCAAATGATGAGGTAATTTCCCTCTCCGGATAGTCAATTCCAAAGGTGTATCCTTTATGACCACTGTTCTTACGGGTTTCCGGTACAATGCTTCCAAATAATCTTTCGCTTTCATTCTAACCGCCTTTTCCTGATAAGTAATATCCAATATTATACTCAAAAGAACAACAAACACTACTACATATAAACCCAATATTATAAAGTCATATTTTTTCATACGGAGAATATTTTAATTATGATATAACCTGTTTTGTTTTCAATTTCCACCAAATGACCATTTGATATCCGACCGGAAACAGCCAGCATAAATACAACCAGTTCGGAGAAGGTTCATAAGAGAGTTTCGCACCTCCTCCATAAATACGTAAATCATAGGAAGGAACTATGGCATTCGTACCTTCGACGAAATGTTCTACGATATATGCCCCTATTATTCCTAAAGCCAGAAAAACAAGGAAATGAACCAAAATAGTAAGCAAGAAAGTATACTTCCGGAAAGTAATCGACCCCCACATAAAAATAGAAACCACGCCTAACCAAGCACAAAGAGCCATATTCCAGCAGAAAAAACCGAAAAAGGGAATAAGATCCTTTTCCTGACCGGATAAAATATGATATTGTCTAATCTCATTATACTTTCGAGGAAGCAGATTCAATACAATTCCTATTTCGGCATGTATCACCTCTTGTCCAGGTTTTAAATAAGGTAACAAGTTCCCAAACCATCCCCCGGGTTGGAAATGATATTGTTCCAGCCCTACATATTTATAACTATTAGTAACAGAAGTAATTCCGTAGAATAGTAATAAATGTACCACTAAAAGGACGATAAAACAATTAAAAAAGACTAACAAATACCGTTCCAGAGTAGAAACAGGCAACATCAAATAAGTGATATTCTTGGTCGGAGACAAAAGACTACGGAAAGACCGTACTGCAAAAATAATGGTGAACCCTAACAATAATCCCCAAAAAATCTGCGCATATACTTGCTTATAATGATTGATAAAATCTAATTTAGCCTTCTCATCCGGCGTATTATCATATACTACCGAAAAAGGGTTAAACCTAGTAACAGCCAACAAAATCACAACCGCCATCACCCCTATAAAAATTAAATAAAACCGTCTGTTTTCCCGGTAATCTTTTCGGGCTAATGCAAAAAATCTGGATATACTAAATATGTCATTCATAGCTTCTTCTTTTATCGGTTAAATATTTCCGTCATCTTTCGAGGATTCTTTAATACAGCATTAAAAAATAACTCCATGTCTAATTTACTTTCTTCACCGGTCGTATTTTCCACAACCCCCCATTTCCCCCTCAATGAATCTTCGGCATATAAAACTTCTTCCTCCTGCCCAACTTGCCTGAAAGACAAACGTTCCAAAATCCGTTCGGTAGTTGCATTAATATATACCTGGCTATTATCCATCACAATGAGAGCATCTATCAAATTCTCCAGGTCCCGTACCTGATGTGTAGAAATAATAATACATCGATCGTCAACAGAGGCCGAAGAAATCAACCGCCGGAAACTACTTTTTGAAGGAATATCCAGTCCATTGGTCGGTTCATCCATAATCAATAAACGGGCATTACTAGCTATTCCCAGGCAAATCAAAAATTTTTTCCGTTGTCCGTACGATAGATGATTCAACTTTGCCTGATCGGAGACTTCAAATTCTTCCATTGCCTTTTCTAACAACTCAAAACTAAATTCCGGATAAAAAGCAGACAGTAAACGGGCATATTGCTTGGGTCGCATTTCGGGTAACCAAATTTCTTCCGGCAAGAAAAAAAGCCGGGATAACAAAGAAGGCTGGCGCAAACGCGGATCACATCCCATAATATTCACTGTCCCTGATTTAGGAAATAACAAGCCCGACATTAATTTTAATAAAGTAGTTTTCCCTACTCCATTTTTGCCTAATAAGCCATATATATGACCTGTTTTCAAAGACAAATCCAATCCTGAAAAAACCGGCCGCTTGCGGTGATAACCGAATTCCAGGTTTTCTTTTTCAATCATCGTATTCATAAAACTAAAATTAGTGTATTACAGTACTAGTACACCACAAATGTAGATAAGAAAAATTAAAAACCAAATATTCATGTAAAAAAAATTGCACTATCCTCAAAAAAAATAACGATGAGGATAGCAATCTCTCATCGTTATTTTATTTTTAAGCCGTATCGGCTGTGTTCATTATCCGTTCATTCCTGCCCCTGTCGCACTTTCCCGGCAATCAATTCCGCACATGCCTTCATTTCTTCAGGGGAGTATTGTTTTTTGGGATTACAGAAATTCAGATCATCTCCTCCATTTAAAGGCACCAGATGGATATGGGCATGAGGGACGTCGAGCCCAAGCACCGCAACTCCAACCCGTTGGCAAGGAACGCTTTCGCCGATAGCTTTGGCTACTTTTTTGGCGAACACCATTAATCCGGCCAGTTCTTCATCCGGGAGATCGAAAATATAATCGGTCTCCTTTTTAGGAATCACCAGCGTATGCCCTTTTTGCAAAGGATTAATATCCAGAAAAGCATAATAATTCTCATCTTCTGCTACCTTATAAGAAGGAATTTCTCCCTTCACGATCTTTGAAAAAATTGAAGCCATACTGTTTTTCTTTAAATGATTGAACTTTCAGACAAATTCCTTGCTTTCTGCACAGGCTCCCAGCCGTCTGCCTATAAACTGATGTCCATAATTTCAAACTCCATTTCTCCTGCAGGCACCTTGACCATAACCTTATCTCCGAGTTTTTTCCCAACCAATGCCTGAGCAATAGGGGTATTGATAGAAAGTTTGCCTTCTTTGAAATTAGCTTCCGTTTCGGACACCAGGGTATAAGTCATGGTAGCTCCTGTTTTCGTATTTTTAATCGTCACCTTGTTCAACATCTGAACTTTAGAGGTATCGATCTGAGATTCGTCGATGACGCGACAAGTCGCAATGGTATCTTTCAGTTGCGCTATTTTAGCCTCTAAAAGTCCTTGAGCGTCTTTGGCTGCATCATATTCCGCGTTCTCGGAAATATCGCCTTTTTCGATAGCTTCTCCAATAGCTTTGGAAATCTTCGGGCGTTCAACATTCTGCAATCGTTCCAATTCCTCCTGTAGTTTTTTCAAACCCTCTTTTGTTACATAAGACACTTTCTTGCTCATAACCGTTATAATTAAGCATTTGTTTATACATAAAAAAATAAATGACACTTATCCTCCAATAAGTGCCTTTATTAAAAAGAATCCCGGTTTATAAACTCGGAATCCTCACCTCCGAGTACAAAGGTAAGACCTTTTTTCGGAATAAAAAAGTTTTCTGAAAAATTTATACAAACGTTTCCGTTTGCTTCTTTTCCTGCAAAACGATAGGATTTGATTCAAATATAGAAAATTGACAAAAAAATCTTATTTTCCTCTTGAATCATTTGTATAAATGAATGGCATTGTCTACATTTGCACCCTGTTTGAAACGTACGCAGTCTCTTACACGAAAGTCTCCGTAGTAATACTTCGTCCGGTAAATGAATTAAAATTGAAAAAATCATGGATTTAATTAAAATTGCAGAGCAGGCATTCGCTGCTGAGAACCCAGTAGAGCACCCTTCATTTAACACAGGCGACACCATTAGCGTTCACTACAAAATCGTCGAAGGGAACAAAGAACGTGTACAGGTCTTTCGTGGAGTGGTCATTCAGATCAAAGGCACCGGCGACAACAAAACTTTTACTGTACGTAAAATGTCCGGCAACGTAGGCGTTGAAAGAATTTTCCCTATGGCTTCTCCGTTCATTAAGGAAATCGAAATCAACAAAGTAGGAAAAGTAAGACGTTCCAGAATTTATTACTTCCGCGAGTTAACGGGTAAAAAAGCAAAAATCAAAGAGAAAAGATCTTAATTTTCTCTTCCGACAAGATAAAGGCTCTGCTCCGGCAGGGCCTTTTTTATGCCCCGAAAGTCAGACGGCATTCCTTCTATACAATTATGCGTGATCAGCGGAGGAAGCTTATTACCTGTGAATATCGGCAAAAGGCATTCAAATCTACCGCTTTGTAGTTGCAAAACTTTTTTTATTTTTATAACTTTGTGAAAACATATAATAAAAACAGATATTATGGAGAATACCGAAATTATCCGGCAAGCCCGGGAAAAAGCAGCAAGCTGGTTAAATGAAGCCTACGATAAAGATACTCGCCAGGAGGTAGAGCGAATGTTAACCTCCCCTGACCCGACAGAACTCATCGATTCTTTTTATAACGACCTGGAATTCGGTACCGGTGGCTTGCGGGGAATCATGGGAGCCGGTAGCAACCGGATGAATATTTATACGGTAGGAGCAGCCACTCAGGGTTTTGCCAACTACATCAACAGCATGTTTCCGGACGAAGAAAAATCGGTATGCATCGGACATGATTGCCGTCATCATTCCCGGGAGTATGCGGAAACTACCGCTGCCATTTTTTCAGCCAACGGTATCACGGCCTATCTTTTTGAATCGCTGCGCCCCACACCCGAAATGTCGTTCGCTATCCGGGAGTTAGGCTGTAAAGGAGGAGTAATCATTACAGCTTCCCATAATCCTAAAGAATACAATGGATATAAAGCTTATTGGAACGACGGTTCACAATTGGTCCCCCCCCATGATAAAAATGTCATCGCCGAAGTCAAAAAAGTAAAGGTTACGGATATCAAATTCCAGGCAATTCCTGAAAAAATAAAAATTTTGGGTGAAGATTTTGATAAAAAATTTCTGGATACCGTAAAAACTCTCAGCCTTTCCCCTGAAGCGATCCAACATCAGCACGACCTGAAAATCGTCTTTACTCCCCTTCATGGCACAACTAATAAATTAGAGCCCGATTCTATGCGCAACTG
>CAJKZL010000018.1 GCA_905204385.1 uncultured Odoribacter sp.
CCCATACTCTAGTCCATCCAGGCAGTCCGATAAACATTCAAATTTGCAGTAAATGCCGGGGAACGGAAACCATATCCCAGTTCGACAGAAAAGATTTTTTCATTCACCGCATCCTTATTCAACTCATTGCTATTCTCCTTATTCAGGAATACGGCATACTCAAAGAAAGGAGCGCGTGAAATATAGCCGATATTTGCAAAAACATTGTTACGCCCATCGATATTATAATTGGCACCTCCTTTAATCGTTCCGCTCCAGAAATTCGCTTTATCCGATTTCGCATGATCTTTATCGTAATAAAAACGGTCATACCGCCAATACATGGTGTTCGAAACCGATCCGGCCACAAACGTCGCCAAAGCATTCCGGTTGAATTCTATCTGCCCGAAAACGCCTTCCTGAGCAACAAAACCGTCATAATCCCGGAATACGACATCTCCCACTTTCAACTTTTCATTTTTCCAATTCGGGTCGGCAGCTTTATAATTATTTACAGCTTTTATATCCTTACGACTTTCAGAATCGACATAATACTCTCCCCCATACAAATCCACCAACTTAGCTTTATGAGTGCCTTTATAATAACGAATATCCAACCCTCCATAAAGATTGAAATATTTTCCCAACTGTGTCGTATAGGTAGATAGCAAACCATACCATTCATGGTTATTCAAATTATTTGACATGGCCATTTGTGAACCATTTTCACTGTTCATATTCAACTCATAAATGGCAGCATAGTCAAACGTACCGTCTGCAGCACGGAATTGAGTATTCAGAGTACCATCCAAAGCCGTTGCATACCAACTGTTTTTATAAGGACTGATACCCTGTCCACGGTAACCACCGCCTCTACCGATAGATACATAAAAGGCCGTCGACAAACTGGACTTTTCATTAATATTCCAATAGTGATTCAATGAAATCTGCGGCTTATGAAACTTATTGAAACCAGCCACTTTGCGTTGTCCATTCAATCCGAATCCATAGGCCGGATTGTATTTATACTTATTATCATGCTTTTGCCATTCGGAAATCAATAAATTATCACTCCGCTGGTTATGCCATTGAGGGGCACCCAGTACCGTCAGTGAAATCATATGCTTATCGTTGATCTGCTTGGAAACATTGCCAAAATAACTGTAACTTTCAAATTCCGTTCCCTGGATATATCCGTTTCCCCAGCTTTTAGCTCCCAGAATGGAAATCGCCCATCCCTTCTGCAAACCGGTAGAAACATTGAAAGCAATCTTATTAAATCCATCGTTCCCCACCGCATATGAAATTCCTCCTCCGGCTTTTACATCCGTCGTATTGGTAACGATATTGATAGAGCCTCCGACCGAAGGAGCCGCCACTTTGGCAGCACCAAGCCCGCGCTGCACCTGCATGGAACGGGTGACATCCGAAAGTCCTGCCCAATTCGACCAATAGATGCGACCACTCTCCATTTCGTTCACAGGAACTCCATTCACCATCACCGCCACATTCTCGCTTTCGAATCCCCGCACATTTACTCTGGAATCACCGAAACCGCCTCCCTGTTTGGTGGCATAAATACTCGGCGTCGATTTCAGAATTTCGGGAAATTCCTGGGTCGATAATTTGTTTTCTATAGCCATAGGCCCGATAACGGCTACCGCAACCGGAGTCTTCCGAGCTACGGCTACCGATGCGGTCACCGTAACATCCCCTAAACCGATCGATTCCGATTTTAAACCGACGATCCCCAGATTTATGTCTTTGTTTAAGTGAATTTCTTTTTTCAACTCGCTATACCCCACGCTCCGGAAAACCAATACCTGCCTGCCCGTTTTAGAACTGGTCAAGGTAAAACTACCATCCAGATCGGCAGCAACCCCTTCGTTGGTTCCCTCGATCATAATGGTCGCCCCCACAAGCGGCTCTTTTGTCTGAGCATCTACAATCGTTCCCTTTACGGTCCCCTGCGCTTTCACACCCAAAGACAGCAAACATAAAGATACTGCAAAAACTAATGTTTTAAAAAACACATTCTTCATACAATCACTTGTTAATTAATAAATTTACTACGACTACACCTCAATATTTCGCACAAAAAGACAGATCAGATGAAAAAAAATTATATATGAATACAAAATTACATTAAATAATGCAACCTCCACCATTTTAACAATAATTTTTTGAATACCAGCTTTTTGCTTTTCGGCGCAAAAGTAAAGAATTAATATTACAAAACAATTAAGCTCTATCGATTCTCTGAAAAAAGACGAGTTAACAAAAAAGCTGTCCGATCGAACACGATTTACTCCAACACATGTTATTTCTAAATCTCCCCCGAATAATTTTCAGAGTATTCCCTAAAAAAAAGAAGATTTTGTCATTAAAAATTAAAGTTGCGGGTTTACAAGATAGATCCGAAACAATATTTCATTTAACATGGACTTTATCGATAAAAAACAACACATTGCGTGGCTGATCAGCAAAAAGATAACTGCAAGCCTCGATGAACAGGAAAACTATGAATTGACGGAATGGCTGGAAGAAAACCCGAAAAACCGGCAATTATACCAAAAACTGTTGTCTAAGAATTATCTCCCGGATTTCACCGTTTATCGCCGAATTCAAGTTCAGGACAGTCTGGCTAAATATAAAAAACAATATCATCCATTCTCTAAACAAGCCTTTCGTCGCAGATTATCCATTGCAGCTGCCGCCCTCTTACTCATAGGCTTGAGTCTTTCCCTCCTATACCCTGACAATATATCCCAATCTTCCGCCGCATCGATACAACCGGGGGCTTCAAAAGCCCTATTGATTCTATCAGACGGTTCTGTCTGTGAATTGGAAAAAGAACAAAAAAACAGTTTTCCCGAAAGAAAAGATATTATCATTGAAAATAACGGCCAGGAAATACGCTATCGTTCAATCCTGCCCTCTTCTTCCTCTCTTCCGGCAAAAACAGAATACAATATCTTAAAAATTCCAATAGGAGGAGAATATGTATTGACCCTCTCCGATGGGACGAAGGTCTAGCTAAACTCTCAGACAACACTACGTTATCCGGTCCGGTTTACCGGAAGCGAAAGAAATGTCTATCTTGATGGAGAAGCCTACTTCGAGGTAACTCATGACGAACAATGTCCTTTTTATGTCAGGACTCAAAACGATGTAAACATTCAGGTATTGGGAACTTCCTTCAATGTCAGAACTTATGAAGACGAACAACAAACCGAAACCGTATTGGAACAAGGGAGTGTCAAAATCTGGAAAAACACTCAAATTGCAACCCTCACACCGGGTACAAAGGCCGTTTACAATAAAACCGACGAAACATTAACTACCCGAAAGGTCCACACTGAATTATATACCGCCTGGCATCAGGGGCGATATGTATTTGAAGAAGAAAGGGTCGAGCATATTTTAAATAAACTATCCCGTTGGTATGGTACAACTGTATTTTTTGTCGACGAAGAAGCAAAGTCGCTGATATTTAGCGGCAATATACGCAAATATGAGACTATAGAAAACCTATTGAAAGCCATGGAAGCAACCGGTAGCATTCATTTTGACATAAAAGACAAGACGATTCTGGTATATAATAAAAAAAAACTAACCTTCTGAATGATACCTCCCTTATTGGACAAACTATTACAACACTGGTATCGATAAATACATGAATATATAGCTGATCTCCGGCCGGAAAAACCTAGTCGACGGCTTTGCCAACCTATCTATTATCCCATCAATCTGATTATCATCATCAATATCAAGCAAGGATAATTTCTCAATAATATCCTCAATCTCTCCAAGGCCCTGGCCTTATAAGTCCGCACAGAACTATTCGAAATATTCAACTTCACCGCAACCTCCTCTACCGAATTACCTGCCAGCAATAAGGAAATCACTTCCCGGCACTGGACCGGCAAAGTATTTATAGCTTCATACAATATTCGCGTAACCTCTTCCTCCAGAAGATAATCGTAAAACTCTTCCTCTTCCGGTTTTTGTTTGCCGATAAGGCGTTGCCGGTTTTTCAGGTTCCGTACGACGTTAATAGTACGATTTTTTACAGAAGTGTAAAAGAGAACATTCAGGGCTGCTGAAGACTTGACATCTTTCCGGATCTCCCAGATGTGGTGGATCACTTCGATCACAACGTCTTCCGCTTCCATTTGTTCCAGACCATAACGCATAGCAAAAGAAACCAATGTTTTGTAATATTGGTGGAAAATCGTTTCGAACGCCTTTTCCTTGCCTGCAACAAAACCTTGAAAGTCTTTTTCCTCAATAAACATCTCACCTAGCTAAATTCGTATACAAAGATAGCTGTTTTCCGAAAATTAAAAGCCTGCTTACAGGCATATTTACCTTTTTCATGATTTTTTCGACAAATTACAAACCTATCGATCAACTACTTATAAAAAAAATTCATTTTCCCCTCATTTTTTTTCAGAAAAGTGTAACCCACCCTCGTTTATCGCCGTATAACCCTACGATTTAGCACACACCACGGGGAGAGGAAGTTTATAAACAAGCTGATTTCCGGACAGTTCTTTAAAATGACAGGCTGGTAAACTACGGGATAATTACACCACGCACACACACCACACAGACGCACACAAATAATTTCTTTTCAAATATCCCTACCGGATCTGCTTTTAGAGTCTTAAAGAAATGTCTCCCTAAAATACACAGAAGACGCAATGCGAATTGCGTCTTCTTGTGTTTTTACTATCGGGGAAATGAATTCCCTCACTCCCGCTTACCGGATTTCCGATCCGGACTTTACTTCTTTGTCAGGACGCACGAACGACAGGGAGCCATCTGCATTCTCCGCCATCAATATCATCCCCTGGGATTCTATTCCCTTCAATTGTTTCGGTTCAAGATTTACCAATATGCTCACTTGCTGGCCTACCACTTCTTCCGGAGTATAATACTCGGCGATGCCCGAAACGACAGTCCGGGTATCTATACCTGTATCTATGGTAAGCTTCAGAAGTTTTTTAGTTTTAGCCACCTTTTCCGCCGCTACAATTTTACCGGCCCGGATATCCATTTTGGCAAATTCCTCAAATGAAATATTGGGTTTAGCGGGACTTACCTCGGCATTAGCTATCTCGTTAGCCTTTTTGGTGGCCAGCAGCTTATCTATCTGTTGTTGGATTTGCCGATCTTCAATCTTGTCGAATAACAGTCCAGGTTCATTCAGCCGGTGTCCCTCGGGCAGCACATGATCGCCCATCTCCCTCCAGGCCAAAGGTTCTATATTCAGGAAACCTCTCAATTTCGAGGCGCTGAAGGGAATAAACGGCTCGGTGAGTGTCGACAAATCGGCAGCTATTTGCAAGCAAATATTCAAAATCGTCTTCACCCGGTTTTCATCGGTTTTGATTACTTTCCAGGGTTCGGTATCCGCCAGATACTTATTTCCCAGACGGGCCATATTCATACATTCTTTCAGGGCCTCCCGGAAATGAAAGGCATCCAGATTTTTTTCCTCCCGCTCGATGATCCCGGGAATTTCAGCCAGCACTTCCCGGTCGTAGGCTGTCAATTCCCCGCGCTCCGGCACAATACCGCCAAAATATTTTTGCGTCAGCACCATAGCACGATTGATGAAATAACCGTATATAGCCACCAATTCATTATTGTTGCGGGCCTGGAAATCCTTCCAAGTAAAGTCATTGTCCTTTGTCTCGGGAGCATTGGCAGTCAGCACATACCTCAATACATCCTGCTTGCCCTCAAAATCACGCAGGTATTCATGTAACCAAACCGCCCAGTTACGCGAAGTGGAGATTTTATCGCCTTCCAGATTCAGGAATTCATTGGCCGGCACATTGTCGGGAAGAATATAGCTGCCTTCGGCTTTCAACATAGCCGGGAAAATAATGCAGTGAAAAACAATATTGTCTTTCCCGATAAAGTGAATCATCCGGGTTTCCGGATCCTTCCAGTACTTTTCCCATTCGGGAGTCAGGTCCTTAGTCGCCGAAATATACCCGATCGGTGCATCGAACCAGACATATAACACCTTTCCTTTCGCCTCGTCTAACGGAACAGGCACTCCCCAATCCAGGTCGCGGGTGACGGCGCGGGGTTGCAATCCATTATCCAACCAGGATTTACATTGTCCGTAAACATTCGGCTTCCAGTCTTTATGCTCTTCCAGTATCCATTCTTTCAACCAATCCTCATACCGATCCAACGGCAGATACCAGTGTTTGGTCTCCCGCAGTTCCGGTTGGTTACCGGTAATAGCAGATACAGGATGAATCAGATCGGTAGCATTCAGGCTAGTCCCGCAAGCCTCGCACTGATCTCCGTAAGCCTTCTCGTTCCCGCAATGAGGGCATTTTCCGATGATATAACGGTCGGCCAAAAATTGCCCGGCCTTCTCGTCATAAAATTGCATGGAAGTCTTTTCGACAAACTTCCCTTCTTCGTATAATTTCCTGAAAAAAGCTGCAGACAGCTTATGATGCGTCTGAGAACTCGTTCTCGAATAAATATCGAAAGAAATGCCAAATTCCTCAAACGAATCTTTGATCATATGATGGTAACGATCCACTATGTCCTGAGGGGTTACCCCTTCTTTTTGTGCTTTAATGGTAATGGGCACACCATGTTCATCCGATCCGCCGATAAAAACGACCTCTTCTCCTTTATGACGCAAATAACGTACATAAATATCCGCCGGGACATAAACACCGGCCAGATGACCGATATGAACAGGCCCGTTAGCATAGGGCAAAGCTGTTGTAATCAGATTCCTTTTGAATTTAGCCATATCATAAATTTTTAATTCTGCCGTATTTCCTGACAAGTCACTTCGGTTTTTCCCACCTGTTTGTGAATTGCAAGTTGCAAAGGTAAGAAATAATTGAAAATTGAAAATTGAAAATTGAAAATTACTTATCTTCGTACCCCGGAAGCCGGCTATTCTCATCAGACCTTTGGGTCTGTAGCCTTAAGCTTTCTCCTATTAGCTGATCATTTATAAAACTTGGTATATGTTCCGACCTCCCTATCTTCAAACAGGCGACAAGGTAGCTCTGGTATCACCGGCAGGAGCTATCGACGACAGCTACATTGCATCGGCAGCCGAAATCCTCCGGCAATGGGGCTTGGTATCGGTAACAGGAAAATACGCTACTGCCGTACACGGCTATTTTGCAGGTACCGACGAACAACGGATACAAGATATGCAATGGGCACTGGACGAAGAGGAAATTAAAGCGATATTCTGTACCCGGGGTGGCTATGGCAGTCTGAGGATCGTCGAACAACTGGATTTTTCCATCTTTCAGGGCGCACCGAAATGGCTGGTAGGCTTCAGCGACATCACCGTTTTTCATGCAAAGCTCAACACCTTGGGTATCGAGAGCTTACATGCCCCCATGCCGAAAAGCTTCCGTACCACCTCCAACGCATCCCTGCAGCGAACGAAAGAATTTCTCTTCGGTCACATCACCCCTTATCGGCTTCCGCCCCACTCCCTCAACCGGGAAGGCATAGTCAAGGCGGAACTGACCGGAGGTAATCTGTCCCTCATTCATTGTATGCATTCCACCCCTCTGGAGTGCAAACATCAGAATCCGGTCCTTTTTATAGAAGACGTCGGAGAAAATCTGTATGCCATCGACCGCATGCTACAAAGCCTGAAATTAACAGGTAAATTCGACACCCTCCAAGGACTGATCGTAGGCGACTTCACCGAAATGAAGGGATTAAGCTTCGGACAAAATGCTTATGAAATTATCCGGAATCTGGTGGACAATTACAATTACCCCATTTGCTTCGGATTCCCTGCGGGACATTCGGCCGATAATTTCCCCCTGATCATCGGCTCGACGATTGAAATGGAAATATCTTCGGAAGGAAGCACCATCCATTTTTTAAACGATTAAATCAGGTAGTCCTATGAAAAGATTCGTTCCTTTTCTTTTTATCCTCTTCTGCTTCGCCTGCAACTCCTCGGTAGTTTTCGAGCGGTACCAAGAAATTCCGGAAGAAACGTGGAGTCGGTATAATGTCCTGGAATTCAAAACGACCCTGGCGGACAGCGGATTTTATGATATCGCCTTATGCGTTCGCCATTCCACCGATTATGAAATGGCCAACCTCTGGTGTTTTATTTCTACCCGAAGCCGGGCACCCAAAGAAATGAGAGACTCCGTCAATATGAAAATAGCAGCACCGGACGGACGCTGGCTTGGACAAGGATATAATATTAAAACCGTAGAACAGCCTATCGGCAAAAATCCCGTTTTTCTTCCTCAAGGAGAAATTGTGATTCGTATCGAACAAGGCATGCGCCGGGAACAAATGAACGGCATAAAAAATGTTGGAATTAAAATAAGTACCCATGGCAAAGAATAAACTGGCAAAATTCGCCGAGATGGAGACCTTTCCGAATGTCTTACCACCCTGTCACGAAGAAATTTTCCGGAAGGATTACCGGCTGAAAGGGAAATGGAATACCGAAGTTTTTCGCAACGATCATCCCATCGTACTGGAAATCGGATGCGGTAAAGGGGAATACACGGTTGAATTGGCAAAACTTTATCCGGATAAAAACTTTATCGGCCTGGATATTAAAGGAGCGAGAATGTGGAAAGGGGCCAAGACCGCTCAGGAAATGTCCATTCCCAACGTTGCCTTTTTGCGGATGTATGCCGAGATGTTGGAATCGGTATTCGCCCCGGAAGAGATCGCGGAAATATGGATCACTTTTCCCGATCCTCAAATGGCCAAGGCCCGCAAACGCCTCACAGGTACCCGCTTCCTGACCTTATATCAAAAGATTCTGGCCCCTCACGCTTTGATTCACCTGAAAACGGACAGCCCTTTCCTGTACGAGTATACCACAGCCCTAATCCATACCAATCACTTACCTGAAACGATCAATACCGACGACCTTTACGGCTGCGGCTTGGAAGACGAAATTCTGGGCATTAAAACTTTCTATGAAAAACAATGGTTAGCCCGAGGAAAGAAAATAAAGTACATCCGTTTTTCCCTGGAGACCGGAAGCCTTTTGTCGGAACCCGAGGTGGAAATAGAAAAAGACGATTATCATAGCGAAACCCGCTTTATGCCTCACTAATATCCGTTTAGGGGTGAGGCAAATGCCTTTGAATGAAATTCACGTATTCCGATTCACTCATTTCAATTTCTACCAACACTTTCCTTTTTTCTTTCTGCTCCGTCTTCCCGGATGGAGAACGTTTTCCGATCACCTCGTTTTCCTGTTCCAGTTTGTCGGAAAACAGGCGGAAAAGATCTATGTTCAAAACCATACAAATCTGAAAGAGTAAATCCGTATCGATCGACCTTCTTTTAAATAAATGATAGATCAGGCTTCTTTCCTTATTTATCATCCGGGCAAATTGAGTGATCGATAACCCGCTCCGCTCGAACTCCTGTTTAATAATTTCACCGATATCCAATTCCATACTCACAAATTTATAAGAATCTCCCTTCACCATGGATAATTTATTGTAGCAATATCAACGCAATTTTGTGGAAAAAAGTTTGCGTGTGTAAAATTATATCCATACATTTGTAGCAAAATTTAATCACAAAACAAAAGAGTATAAAATTTTCACCACAAAAATGTAGTAAAACAGCAACAACGCACTACTAAATTCTTTGATCTATTAATTATAATTAAAAAGGTATGAACAAGAAGTTGATTTTTTTAAAAAAGACGTTATTAACTGCAATGGTAATCGGTCTTGCCGTTCCTTCTTTTACGGGATGTAAGGACTATGACGACGACATCGACGAATTATGGGTTGCAGTCAATAAAAACACAGAGAGTATTAACAATCTGAAAAAGGAAATTGAAAACGGAGCGCTGATCAGCGATGTAACCTCCGATGACAAGGGAATCACCATTACTCTTTCGAATGGCAATATTTATAAATTAAATCACGGCACCAACGGTACAAATGGTACTAACGGAAAAGACGGAGTGAACGGCACCAACGGAAAAGATGGTATCGACGGTAAAGACGGTATCGACGGCAAAACGCCGATCATCGGAGTGAACCCGTTAACCAATAAACTGGCCTACAAATACGCCACAGCAGACGCCTGGACGGACATTGCCGATATGCCGACCTGCGACATCACCGTCGATGATTTCGCCTTTACACTGGATGATGAGGGGTATTTGTTCCTGAATGGCGTAAAGGTAGGCGATGTTTCGCTTAAAGGTCCTCAGGGAGAAACAGGCACAGGTATCAATGGAGTGAGCGTTTCCGAAATGTGGATCGACACGGAAGGCATACTCTGGTGGAAAGATTCCAACGGAAATTCACATGAACTGTCCAAAGAGACCGGAGAAAAGGGAGAGACTCCTGCGTTGCCCTCATTCGAATTCCAACTGGACGGAACCGATCTGAAAGTCAGCATCGGAGGCGGAGCATTTACATCCATCGGTAAAATCGACAAACCCAGTTTCACTTTCAAGGTTGAAAACGGAGAATTGATGGTAAACAACGAAACGGTCGCCGGCTTTGCCGAAGCGGTGAAAAATTCCATCATAGCAAATCTTACCTTAACACTGGGCGAAGACAATCAGCTGATGATCAACGGAACGAAACCTTCAGGAGTATATATCCGGAATTCTTTCATCCAGGAAAAAGTGGAAGCCAATACCAATACTGTACTGGGCTATTATTTGAACATGCCGGATGAAAACGGAACATTCATCACTATTTATCTGCCTAAATTCAGTGAAGGCTATGTGTTGAAACAATTGGCTTTACTCCCGACCCAGAATGGTAAAATCAGCCTCAGCAGTCTGACTTGCTACAAGGAAAATGCTTACTGGGATACGGAAAAACACACGGACGAAAACAAATTGACTTTCGGACAAAACGACGTAACCTTCCAGTTCCGCTTATATCCTGCACCGGACAAATCCTATAAGCCACAAGTCAACTTTATTTTTGACCGGTATGTAGGCACCAAAGCCGCCGGATTCAGTGTCGAAAGTGCAACTGCAGAACCTGTCATGGATAATTTGTATGAAGTGAACGTTGCTTCAAACGGAGAGATCACGGCGAACGACATCGTAGCCCTGAAAATAGGTAATATTGCCTCCAATTATATGGGATTTGAAGTGAGCAATCTGGATTTCACCACCAATCTGAGCCAGAACTATTCCTTCAAATTTGACAAAGTCGAAGAAGGCTTCACCAATTGGTTGACAGCGCATAAACTAGGCTATGACAATACACTAGGCCACTCTTTCGCTTGTAAATATGTGGATGCCTCCGGTAAAACCCTCACCGGATATACGGTTACCTACAAAATTGTGGCACAAAATGATGAAGCCAAAACTTATTTTGTCATCGATGGAATGAAGATCAAAGCCAAAAACAGTCTGCCCTCCACCAGCATCGGCACTAAAGGCAAGTTCCACGTTTTGGCAATGGTCGGAAGCGGCATTCTGGACGATCAGGAAATCGAAATTACCCTGTCCTATCCTGACGAGGATTCCGAATATTCTGCCATCGTTCCCCTCATCACCTTACCGAATATGAAAGATATGGTTGTAGGCGCAGACAAAGCTCCTATTCTAAGCGATAATGACCGGCTCACAATGGCTCAAACTTTGAAAATTTCCAAGGAAGATTTGGCCTCTAAAACAATCGGATATGCCGTTTGGAAAGACAAAGAACACACCGTGCAGGCTACCGATATCGAAAGCAATGGCGAAATCGACCCGGATGTAACCAAAGTGAAAGCGGGAACTTATTACATCGTGATTACCGTCAAAGATGGTGCAAAAGAAATTCTGACCGCCACCAAAGAAGTAACGATCAAAGTTGTACAGGACCAGACCATCGAACAGGTAATCGGTTATTGGGACAATAATAAAGCCAGAATTTTAGGTGCAGGAATCAACGGCACTTGGGTAATGCAATTCAAATTGAATGACGCACTGAAAGTAGGTACCGGTTATGAACTTAAATATACGGTTACAAGCGGCAAAGAACTAGTTACCATTACCGATGGAGTAGTAGTTCTGAAAGAGGAGGTTGAAGGAAAGAAGGTCGATTTAGCAGACGACCAAACCGTAACGATCAAAGCAGAAATCGTCGATAAGGGTGGCAACATCGTAAGCAAACAAGCAGAAACTTACACCCTTGTATTTGTCAGCCCGTTCAAGAACAGTAAATTCGAGAGCAAAGCAAAAGAATATACCCTTTACAATGAAGATGAGAAGGACAAACTTTCCATCGACCTATCGAAAGAAATCAGCCTCTCCACCACCATCGGCAAAGAGTATGTCATCATCGACAATACAGGAAAAATCAATGATGCAAATGCTGCCTTGTTTGGAGTTGATAAACCTCTGGAATATAAATTAACGACTCCTAACACCGACCTGACCATAAGCGGAGGCACCATAACATGGGATCCCAACCAGACGATCGGAGCGCAATTCCAGGGATTCGACGCCCAAGTGAAGATCACGATAAAGAGCAAATACCATGATCTCACCAAAACCCTTACAATTCATGTAAAACCGGGGAAATCCCCAGCCGTTGAAGAAGAATAATCCACGGTAAACTCCTGATAAAGGTTGATCGGATCGATTTCCGGTCAACCTTTTTTATTCGAGCCTCCTTTGTTTCGGTCATGGTCGCTGCCTAAAAAAAATCCTTATCTTTGCATTTCATTATACTCTCAGATTATGCCTAAAGTATTAATAGCCATGAGCGGCGGCATCGACAGTACGGTTGCAGCCATGTTATTGCTGAAACAAGGATATGAATTGGTCGGGGTGACTTACCGTACCTTCGACAATATTTCGCGCGGATGTATGGAAAAAGAAAAAGGATGCTGCAGCGTCGACTCCCTGTTCGAGGCCAAACGAATGGCTCAGGAGTTGGGATTCGAGCACCATATTCTGGATATCCGTCAGGAGTTTGAAGAACATGTCATCCGTAATTTTATCGATGAATATCTGCGCGGGCGGACTCCCAATCCCTGCGTGATATGCAATTCGACGATCAAGTGGGGCAAACTGCTGGAAACGGCGGACGAACTGGGCTGTGATTTCATTGCCACCGGACATTATGCCCGAATCGGCAAACTCGATGACCGCTGGTATTTGCGCAAAGGCGCCGATTTCAGCAAAGACCAGACTTACTTCCTCTGGACCCTCACCCAAGAGAATCTTTCCAGGACGATATTTCCCTTGGGAGAATTGACGAAAACCGAAGTACGCAAAATAGCTTTCGAGCAAGGGTATGAGAAACTATCCCGGAAAAGAGAAAGTCAGGAAATCTGTTTCATTCCCGACAATGATTACCGCACCTTTTTAGCTGCCCACGTAGAAAACTACAACGAAAAATATGGTCCGGGGTACTTCGTCGACACCCAAGGGAAAAAACTAGGTCTGCATAAAGGCTTTCCCAATTATACAATAGGCCAGCGTAAAGGCCTGGGCATCGCCCTGGGACAACCGATGTTTGTCCTGGCCATCCATCCTGAAGACAATACGGTGGTGCTAGGAACCCGGGAAGAATTGCAAGGCAAAACCTTCTTTGCCCAAAACATCAATCTGATGAAATATGCCCACATTCCGGAAGGGAAGGGGATTACAGCCAAAATCCGTTACCGGACCGAAGGGAAAACCGCTTCGCTTTATCCCGAAGGCAACCGGATCAGGGTGGTATTTCACGAAAATATAGATTCCATCACCCCCGGCCAAAGTGCGGTATTCTACGAAGGCGACGACGTGGTGGGCGGAGGTGTAATTGCGGGCTAAAAAAAGCGAAAGCCGGGCTTTCGCTTTTTTACTATTCTTTCTTTTTCAGCTTATCTTCGATAATTTCCGTAAGGACCTCCTTCAAGCTACATCCCATCACCCGCACCATCTTCGGAACAAAGCTATTGGCAGTCATTCCAGGCGTAGTATTCACTTCCAGCATGATAATCTCATCGCCGCGGACAAACCCGTCGATACGGACAATCCCCTCACACCTCAGGATATCGTAAACTTCTGAAGCCATCTCCTGAATCCGTCCGGTAATCTCTTCCGAAAACCGTCCGGGAATGATCTCGTCGGACATGGTTGCATCATACTTAGCCTCATAGTCAAAAAATTCTTTTTTCGGAATCACTTCGGCTACCGGCATGATCACCTTTTTACCTCCTACTTTATACAATCCACAGGTAAATTCCGTTCCGTCGATAAAACTCTCCACCAAAATTTCCCTGCACTTGCTGAACGCCTCCGCTACAGCGGCATCGAAATCTTCAGCCGTCTTCACTTTCGATACGCCGAAGCTGGACCCCTCTGCATTAGGCTTCACAAAACAAGGCAAACCGACAGCCCCCAGAACCGCCTCTTTATCGAAATGCTGCCCCCGGGTCAACATCACCGGATGGGTCGTATCGATTCCGAAGCCGTTCAGATAATTGGTGCAGGTGTATTTGTCGAAAGTCAATGCCTCACAGAGGGCGGAACAAGTGGAATAAGGCACCCCCATCATATCCAGGTACCCTTGCAGCATTCCGTTCTCACCAGGATTCCCGTGAATCGTGATATAGGCAAAGTCGAAAATGATTTTTGCACCCTCACATACAAACGAAAAATCGTTCTTATCCACCGGATACCGGACATCATCCACCTCGACATGCCAATCGCGTCCCCGGAGTATCATCAGATACTTATTATATTTTTCTCCATCCAGCTCATTGAATATATGACTTCCGGATTTCAAAGAGACTCCATATTCGGAAGAATTACCACCTGCAATTACTACTACGTTTTTTTTCATCACTGTAAATATTACTTGATTATCGGCCGATGAACATCTTCTTTTTCCATCCACCACCGGATACAAAATTAATTTCCAATTTTCAATTTCCAATTTCCCTTCCTCATTTTATTTTCAAACCAATCTTGATAAAAATAATATATCTTTGTCCCCCAATTTATAACACACAACCTATAATTTTACAAGGAATGCCGACGATTTCACAACGGGGCGTAGCGATGCCCGCATCTCCCATCCGCAAACTGGTGCCCCTGGCCAACAAAGCCAAGGCGAAAGGTACCAAAGTCTATCACCTCAATATCGGACAGCCTGATCTGGCTACCCCGGAAGCGGCATTGCGAGCGGCCCATACGCTGGACAGAAAAGTGCTGGAATATTCTCCCAGCGAAGGCATTCTCAGTTTCAGGGAAAAGCTGGTGGGATATTACGGTAAATTTAATATTCACGTCGATACAGAGGACATCATCATAACTACCGGCGGTGCGGAAGCCGTATTCTTTTCCTTTATGGCCTGCCTTGA
>CAJKZL010000019.1 GCA_905204385.1 uncultured Odoribacter sp.
GAAACAATAGAAAAATAAACCAAATTCTTTCCAAGAACTCTTTCAGTTGTCCACGATCTGCCCCACAAGTAAAAACATCCCCTCTCAAAATCTTATATTTGATTTCAGTCTCCCACAGGGACGCAAACAAATCGAGCGAACCCCATACTTTTGGATATCCCATAGCTTCTTATCCCTCTAAAACCTCCTTACCCGAACCACAGTAACCAGTACTTATCTTTACGTTCGACCACATCCAAGAGAAGATAAATGGCTAAATGCCAATGCCTTAAATTTTTACCAGCTATCTTCTTAAATCGCTTATCACCGAATCGTATGAAATCTCCCTGAAAGTTCCAGTAGTAGCCTGGCGAAGAAAGAAAAAATCGCAGTAAAAACTTTTTACCGCGATTTTCCTTATAAGACCTTTACAAAAGGCTTAGGCCTTCCTTTCAAAATATTTCCAGCATGGAACCCGACTATTTCACACCTTTAATTTCCTCAAACCCTTTACCAAAGACTCCCATCACTGTATTCATCGTCATAAAAACATTAGGATCCACTTGCTTGGCAATCCTCAGAACATCCACCGCCTCATTTTTCCGGACCACCACAATCAGCATTTTCTTAGCTTGACCACTATACCAGCCTTTACAATCCACGACCGAAACTCCATGATTCACTTCCTGCGTTATCCTTTCCGCCACCTGATCGAATTTCTCGGTAAATATGAACAACTGAGCGGATTGTTTTTTACCGGTAAGCACAAAATCTACGGTAAAAGACACCACCCCCATCATGACATAGCCATACATCAATCCCTCGATATTGAAATTAATGAATAAACTACAGGCAATGATCCCACAATCGCTATACATGATCATCTTTCCGGGACTGACATTTTTATATTTGGTAACGATCATAGCCACAATGTCCGTACCTCCCGTACTTCCTCCTTCCGATAGTGCTATAGCAATTCCTATGCCGGTCAGCATACCGGCAATAATAGAACTCATAAACTTATCGCTGACGAAAGCCTCAGGAATCAAAGGCTGTAAGACACTCAAGAAAGTACTTCCTACGATGATAGCAAACACGGTCTTTATTCCAAACTTAGGTCCTAACACCTTCAAAGCGATCCCTACAAGTAAAATATTGATCAAACCGTAGCCTATACCCACCGGAATCGCTTTATCCGTCAGATAATAAATAATGGTACTCAAGCCGGTAGCCCCACCTCCTACGATTTTATGAGGAACCAGGAAACCCAGTGCAGCGATGGCATAAATCAACATGCCGAGAGCAATCAGTAAATACGACCTGATCTCTTGTTTTACGTTTTTAGTTTTCATAAACATCCGGTTTTATGCTTTCTGAGCTTTGGCCCAGTTGTCTTTCAACCCAACTGTTTTATTAAAAACCAATTGTCCTTCGCGGGCATCCGCATCCACGCAAAAATACCCCAACCGTTGGAATTGGAAACGGTCGCCGGGTTTTGCAGTTTTAAGCCCCGACTCTAATTTACAACCTGTCAATACTTTCAAGGAATTTTCGTTTATAAAATCCTTAAAATCGATATCTTTATGGCCGGCAGGATCTTCATCTTTAAACAGACGGTCATATAGCCGGACTTCAGCTTCAATAGCATCCACCGCAGACACCCAGTGTAAAGTGCCTTTTACTTTACGGTTGCTGGCTTCGCTACCGCTACCACTTCTGGACTCAGGGTCATAAGTACAATGTATCACTTTGATATTCCCGCTTTCATCTTTTTCGACATCCGTGCATCGAATGATGTAAGCTCCTTTCAAGCGCACCTCCTGCCCGGGAGCCAAGCGGAAAAATTTCTTGGGAGCCACTTCCATAAAATCTTCCTGTTCAATATACAATTCCCCGGAAAAAGCAACTTGACGGCTACCAGCCTCTGGATCTTCCGGATTGTTTTCAATCTCCACAAATTCTGTTTTTCCCACAGGATAATTATCAAGTACCACTTTGACCGGATTGAGTACGGCCATTACGCGAGGAGCGGTCTTATTCAAATGTTCGCGGACACAATATTCCAACAGAGCCATATCGACCACGATTTCCCGGCGGGCAACCCCGACCTTTTCGGCAAACATACGGATCGATTCGGGAGTATATCCTCTGCGGCGCAATCCGCAAATGGTGGGCATGCGGGGATCATCCCAGCCGGCGACATATTTTTTCTGCACCAATTCCAGTAAGCGGCGCTTACTCATCACCGTATAATTCAGATTCCGGCGGGCGAATTCAATTTGCCGGGGACGATATTCGGTCGTCGTCAACTGATCCAGAAACCAGTTATACAGCGGACGATGAATCTCGAATTCAAGCGTACAGATGGAATGAGTGATGCCTTCCAGATAATCGCTTTGCCCATGCGTGAAATCATACATCGGATAAATACACCATTGGTCACCGGTACGGTGGTGGCTGCAATATAGGATGCGGTACATAATCGGGTCCCGCATCAGCATATTCGGAGCAGCCATATCGATTTTAGCCCTCAGCACCCGGCTACCTTCCGGAAATTCCCCTTGTTTCATCCTGCGGAACAAATCGAGGTTTTCTTCCACCGAACGTCCCCGGTAAGGACTGTCTACGCCAGGCTCGGTAATGGTCTTTCTTCCCGCACTGATTTCCTCTGCAGACTGGTCATCCACATAAGCTTTTCCTTCCATTATCATTTGTTCGGCCCAATCATACAGTTGCTGAAAATAATCGGAAGCATAACGTACCGGGCCATCCCACTGGAATCCCAGCCATTTGATATCTTCCTGGATAGCATCCGTAAACTCGACATCTTCCTTGGAAGGATTGGTATCGTCAAAACGCAGGTTACAAGCCCCATTATATTTTTTAGCCAGTCCGAAATTCAGACATATGGAAGTAGCATGCCCTATATGCAGATATCCATTGGGCTCAGGCGGGAAACGGGTGTGCACTTTACCTCCGTTTTTCCCAGCAGCCAACTCTTCTTCAATGATCTGCTCTATAAAATTCAAGGATTTACCCTCTTCTTCCGGTTCCGACAAACAATGATTTTTATCCATAATGTGATATAGTAAATTTATTTACACTATTTTCCAAGGGACAAAAGTAAGTAATTTATGAGAGTTTTAAAAGTTTACGTATATTTGCAGCTATGAAAAAAATCGCCTGCATAATAATATTTGCTGCATTTCACCTTATCAGCTTGGCTCAGACCGAGTTTGACAATTACAACTATGACAATCAAGAAGGAGATATGCAAGAAAATGAACACGAACGTGATTCAATTCCGGAATCCAACGTACCCCATTTCCGCCATACCTGGAAATGGATGCATAAGGGAGTGTATCCTCTGGAATTCCCGGTCGATACCTTGTTGGACGGGATACAGAATTATAATTATATCTTCCAAAAAAGCATTTCCAATACCTTTCTCGGCAATTTCCCCTCTCCTTATGAAGCGAACATTTTCATAGACCGGGCAACAGTACAGGATTTCTATCCTTTAACCTCCATCCGGGCTTTCCTTTTTAAGCCCGAAGATGCATTGGAGTTTAATACCACTACACCCTTTACACGTTTAAAATATTTCACCGGAGGAGGAAAGGGCAAGGCTGAAAACTTACTGGATGTCTGGCATGTGCAAAATATCCGTCCCTGGTGGAGTGCAGGCATCCGCTACAACCTGATCTCCAGCGACGGACGATACATGAATCAAAAATCCAAAGCCTATAATTTTTCAGTATTCTCCAGTTATGAAAAAGAAAGGGTGGTACTCTCCTTCTTTCTGAATCAGAACAACGGCCATTTCCAGGAAAACGGCGGCGTAGCCGACCGCACCTATGTGACCGACTCCACCGAGAAAGCCGAAAACATACCGGTATCTTTAAGCGATGTGAGAAACAGTTACCGCAATACCAATTTCAATTTTCAGGCCCAATACAACATAGGAAAAGCCAAAGAAGTAGTACATGCCGACGACACCCTCAACGCCTATCCTGCCAAAGCAGTGTTCAATTTCCGTGCCGAAGGCAATGAACATTGGTTTAAGGAAGAGGCTATGAATTTGCAATATTATCCACATACCTATATCGATAGCAGCAGAACATACGATCATGTTCAGAATAAAATTCTGGATTTTTCCGGAAAATTTGTCGTAAACGAACACCCCAAATACAAATATCTGCCCGGAATCTATGTGGGATTGGATTATAAACATGAACATTATTTTCAACGAACGGCATATGATTCCATCAGCCGTACAGAAAGTTATGCCGGCACCAACTATACAGGCACTTACCTGACCGCAGGTTTATTCAACATCGACACCACTTCTCTGCTAAACTACGACGTCTCCGGCCGGTTGGGCGTATTAGGGCATTACGCAGGCAACTTTAAAGTCGATGGATTTATCAGCCAGGCTTTAAATAAAAACAGAAACAGCCTGTTGCGTGCCGATGCCAGTATCGAGTTGAAAAGTGTGAATCCCTTTTTCGACCGTTATGTCGGCAATCACGATATTTGGGAAAACGACTTTAAACCCATCAAGACCATTGAAATCAAAGGGAAGTACATCAATACCCGTTTAAGAACCGAACTAGGGGTCGGCTTTACCAATATTTATAGCTATGTTTATTTCGACACGGCAGCTATGCCTCAGCAAACCAGTAAGGCTTTAATCATTTTGACTGCCTGGGCAAAGGAAAACTTCAGGGCCGGTAATTTTTATTTTGACCAAAACGTATATTTTCAGAAAAGCACCCAGGAGGAAATTTTATCTTTGCCGGCTCTTTCCGTCTACTCGCATAATTATTATCAAAACTACCTATTCAAAAAAGCGCTGTTATTGCAGTTAGGCATCGACGTATTTTACAATACCAAATTCTATTCGGACAATTATATGCCCTCTATTATGCAGTTTTACAATCAGCGGGAGCATAAAACCGGCAATTACCCGAAAGTAGACGTCTTTCTGGCCTTTAAAATCAAGCGGGCGCATCTGTTCGTCAAATACGAGCACGTCAATTATCACCTGAAGAATCATGGCAATTTCTTCAGCGCAGCAGACTATCCTATCAATCCCGGTATGCTCAAATTCGGCTTACAATGGGACTTCTTCGATTAAAATAAAAAGCTATCGGCAGGAATAAAAGAAAATGAAAGGCAAGGAGCTATAAAAATCACGAATTTTTATTATCTTTACCCTATGACAATCTCAAAAATTGCCGTATGCATGGGTATGCTTCTCTGTTTTGCCTGCCATTCAGACGAAGAGCATAAACCGGAATTCAGCTTTCCGGACTGTTCTTATCTGGAAAAAATTCTGGAACGCGGTAATCTGAATATCTCCACCTTTTACAATACCACCGACTACTATGTTTATCAAGGAATCACCCGCGGATTTCATTACGATCTGGCTCAGGACTTTGCCGACTATTTGGGAGTGAAACTGCAGACCATCGAAGTAAATAACGATATAGACACCGCCATCCAGCGTCTCCACGAAGGGAAATACGATTTATTGGCCATCAGCCTCACCCAAACTCCAGAGCGGCGTACCCAACTTCAGTTCAGCCAACCTTTTTTCCATACCGGAGAAGTATTGATTCAGAACAGAAAAAATACACCGATCCGCAACATGGCAGAATTGGACGGTAAAGAGGTCTTCATCATGAAAAGCGCATCATCCTATAAAAAAGTATTGCAAGAAATTCAGGATTCCTTAAATATACACATCTACATTACCGAAACGGATGCCTATTCTACAGAAGACCTGATGCATCAGGTGGAATCAGGAGAAATCAACTTCACTGTCATAGACGAAAACGTCGCCAAAGCTTCGGGCTTTTCGATGAGAAACATCGACTACTCGCTCAAACTCAGGGACGATATATCCATCTCCTGGGCCACCCATCCCAAAGCCGATCTATTGACCGACGAGCTGAACAACTGGCTTGCCGTCATTAGGAAAAACGGTAAATTGAACTATCTGTACAAGCGTTACTTCAACAACAGCCAATCGGTGCCTCATCACACTTCTAAATATGCCTTGCTCAAAAAAGGTATCATATCGCCTTTCGACGACCTATTAAAAAAAGAAAGCCGGCGAATACGCTGGGACTGGCGCTTACTAGCCGCATTGGTTTTCTCAGAATCCCAGTTTGATCCCGAAGCAGAATCGGCCATGGGAGCATACGGGCTGATGCAAATCATCCCCGAAACAGCCGAACATTTTCACGTTTATGACTATTTTCAACCCGACAGCAATGTCTATGCCGGAGTGTCGTATCTCCAATACCTGGATAAATACCTTTCTTCCCATGTCCAGGACTCCACCGAAAGAGTCAAATTCGTATTAGCTTCCTACAATGCCGGCCCCGGACACATCCTCGACGCCATGCGCCTGGCAGAAAAGTATGGTAAAAATCCCCACATTTGGGACGATAACGTGGATTATTACCTTCTCCACAAAAATGAGTCCCGATACTATCAGGATCCGCTGGCCAAAAATGGTTATTGCAATGGTCCGCAAACTTATCACTATGTCTCAAGGGTGCTGGAAAACTATAAGAATTATAAGAACATCAAATAATCTGAGAAAAGGGGAAAAATCAGTTTTACGAATATTGATTTGATTATTTATTTTTCATATCTTCGCAGCTGCAATTATTAACTTTTATTCAAAATATAAATTCATGCCTTACAGAAGATTGCCTAATACAGACGCAGCGAGGATCAGGGCTTTAAAGGCAGCTTTGAAGAAAGGTCAGACTCTGGAGCTGGATTCAATAGCCTATCCTTTGGCTTTAAAGCAAAAAATAGAATTTTTCCTCCCTAAATTCGAAATAGCCATCACCAATTCCAAACTGGCCAAAGAGCAACAGTTCGGAAATAGTCAGAAATTCTCCGAACATACCAAAAAAGCCAGATTATATATTTCTCATTTCATCCAGGTTTTAAATTTCTGTATTGCCCGGGGAGAATTGAAGCCCAGCGCCAGAAGATATTATGGATTGGCAGAAAATAGTTCTAAAGTACCCCCACTGTTAACCGAACAGGACTTATTACATTGGGGAGAAAAAATCATAGCCGGAGAACAAAACAGGATCAGCAGCGGGGGAGGCAATCCCATTTATTGCCCCTCTATCGCTTTAGTGAAAGTGAACTATGAGAATTTCAAGGAAAATTACACTCGTCAAAAACAATTCCAAAACAATTCGGCCCGGGAAAGCGGTAATGTTGCGCAATACCGCGACAATGCCGATGCTCTGATCCTTGATGTCTGGAACGAAGTCGAACATTTCTACGAAGGGATCAGGGACGAGGAGGAAAGAAGGTATAAATGTGAAGAATACGGACTTATCTATGTCTTCCGCCGGGGCGAAAAAGAAAAAATAAGACGTCAAAAAGAGGCTGAAAAAATAACACTGAAATTATTTTAATTCAGCCTCTTCCCGGTTTCCGGACGATTGCTTGTTTGGTTTCCTGCGTAAAAGCTAAGAACAGCAGGACGAAGATTCCGCTTTTTTCTTCACTTTCATTTTTTCACATCCGTCTTTCAGCGGACAGGCATTACAAGCCTGATTATCCTTGTTTTTCCTTAATGCCCTGATCTT
This sequence comes from uncultured Odoribacter sp., assembly GCA_905204385.1. The sequence goes on from CAJKZL010000019.1 coordinate 7,611, forward strand.
ACGATAGCCGTAACGGGCGGCTCCAGCTACAGCGAGAGCGATGATAACATATACCGAAATCTCTTGCATGCCCATTTCCCTTTCCCTTAAAATCATCAAAACAAACTTCCGATCTGGTATACGCAAAAGGCAACGACCCAAGCCAATCCGGTGGTATAAAAAACGGTAAATAATGCCCATTTGCTCCCCGCCTCTTTACGAATGGCAGCAATCACCGCCATACAAGGGAAATAGATAAGAATAAAAAGCATAAAACCATAAGCGACCAATGGAGTAAATACCCTTTCCCCTTTACTATTTTCCTGAGCCCTGAGATTTTCTGCCAGATGCTGAGTATTTTCTTCGGCATCGGGCACATGGTACAAAATGCCCATAGAACTAACGACAATCTCCTTAGCAGCCAAACCGGTAACAATACTAACTCCCATTTTCCAATCGAACCCCAGGGGTTCGATCACCGGTTCGATAAACTTCCCGATTTGCCCGATATAGGATTGTTCGAGGTGTTCTCCCGATTCTTCATCCTTTTGCCGGTTGACAGGAAAATAGCCTAAAGCCCAAATCAAAATGGAAGCAAACAGAATGATCGTACCCATTTTCCTCAGATATTGTCCGGCTTTCCCCCACATATGAATGGTTGTATTGCGCAGCGTCGGCATACGGTAAGGCGGTAATTCCATAACAAAAGGATCCGAAGTTTGGGCAAAAAAAGTCTTTTTCAGCAACAGAGAGGTACCTATCGCCAGTAGAATGCCGATCAGATAAATCGACAACAACACCAACCCCTGATAAAAAGGGAAAAAAGCCGAAACCAACAGGATATATACGGGTAAGCGGGCACTACAAGACATAAAGGGGGTGATCAGCATTGTAATAATCCTGTCCCGCCGGCTTTCCAGAGTGCGGGTAGCCATGATGGCGGGCACATTACATCCGAATCCGATCAATAAAGGAATAAAGGATTTCCCATGTAAACCGATTTTATGCATCAAGCGATCCATTATAAAAGCCGCCCTGGCCATATAGCCGGTGTCTTCCATCAAGGAAATGAAAAAGAAAAGGATCAGAATATTAGGTAAAAAAACGATTACACCTCCGACTCCGGCAATCACCCCATTCACCAACAGATCGTTCAAGGGCCCTTCAGGCATAATTCCGGCCACCCAATTTCCCAAAGCATCCACCCCCATTTCAATCCAGTCCATAGGATAACTACCGAGCGAAAAAGTAGCCTGAAACATCACCCACATAAAAAAAATCAGAAAGGGAAATCCCAGCCATTGGTGAGTCAGCAAGGCATCGATAGCGTTTGTCAACTGACGTTTATCCTTTTCGCCGGCTTGAAAAGTCTCCTGCAACGCTCCCCGGATAAACCCGTATTTCGCATTGGTAACGATCGTCCGGGTATCCTCCTTGTAGGCTTTCTCCAAACGGGTAATCTCTTTGCGAACCACTTCACTGATCTCCCCGTAATTGGAAACCGAAGACAACTGATCCTTCATAAACCGATCGTCTTCCAATAATTTAATAGCTACATAGCGAGGAGTATATTCATCGGTAATATGTTTATTGGGAGTAAATTCCGACTTCACCTTACAGATCGCTTCTTCTATCTCCTGTCCATAATTGATATGTACATGCCTGACTTCTTTAGCCTGGCCTTCGTACACCTCGATAATCTTATCCAACACTTCACCGATTCCTATTCCCCGGGAAGCAGAAGTGGGAACTATCGGTATGCCCAATAAATGTCCCAGGTGATGATAATCCAACCGCGCCCCTTCCCGGTTCAATTCGTCGTACATATTCAGCGCCATTACAATGCTGATATTCATATCGATCAACTGCGTGGTCAGAAAAAGATTACGCTCCAGACAAGAAGCATCCACGACATTTAAAACCAGATCCGGGTGATGTTTGGTAATATATTCCCGCACATAGATTTCTTCCGGCGTATACTCCGTGATGGAATACGTCCCGGGCAATTCGATCAGATTAATGGTATATCCTTTATGGTAGAAAGTGCCTTGTTTGGCATCTACCGTCACCCCACCGTAATTTCCCACTCTTTCCCGCAATCCGGTAGCCCGGTTAAACAGCGATGTTTTTCCGCAATTGGGATTCCCCACTAGCGCGATATCTATCGTTTTGGATTTTTCAGTTACCTGACGGGCCAGTTCCTCCTCGGTAAAAGTACCGTTAAAGCCTTCCTGATCCACCGTCGCCACCCTCAACACCTCGATTAAACGGGCCTCACTCCTCCGCAGGGAAATATGGGCATCCATCAACTTGTATTCGATAGGGTCGTGCAAAGGAGCGTTTTTAATCACCGTAACGATCTCCCCTTTCACAAACCCCATTTCCACGATACGGTTCCGGAAACTTCCGTGTCCATGTACCTTCAGCACAACGCATTCCTCACCCGTGTGGATATCCGCAAGACTCAAATAATTGTTTTCCATACCACCTCCATATTATGGTGCAAAGATAATCATTATCAAACGATCTTAAATACCTACATCTAGGTATTAAAAGTCCGTTCATTCTGACCAGAATAAACGGACCCATAAACAGTGGTATCAGAAAAATTATTCCCTTTCCCGATAAACGACATCCACAATCTCAGCAAACCCAGTATAGGGTTCTCCTTTCAACTGCAAATTTCCATTCAAACGCGGCACCTCATAAAACCTTAGTTTTCCGTTATTGTCTCCCTCTACACGGGAATCCACAGACCCTACTATCAAATCATACTGCCTTTCAAAATAGTCATCCGGTTTCTCTACTGAGCCATAAAAACCTTTGTACATATTAAATTTGAGCATTGTAATTTCTTCCTTGTCATCCAGCAGAAGTATTCTCTTGGTTTGTTTTGTACTATAATCATATTGCCAGATTTCATTCTTCACCGAATAAAACAGATAGGGTAAATTCGGATGTAAAGCAAAGTGAGACGCTTCAGCAATGAAATCTGCTCTCAGATCTTCGTGATATAGAATTTGTTTAAACACAGGCGGATATCTGGCAATCATCTGAATTCCGCAAAGGCAATACTTTCCCTGTGCATCCTTTAATAAAGCATAGATCTCATTATTATTTTCAATACATCCCATATACACCAGATCCATGCCAATTTGATAATCGAAAAGTTTCGGGTCGGGCTGAGGAAGCTCCATGCAGGTTTCTTCCGCAAAAGAATACCACATTAAAAAACGCTTATTCGTACTATCGAACAACAAGGCTCCCGGTACTGAATTGACTGTGGCCACCCCCAGGTAGGGAGACACCTTAAACTGGGGAGTCTCTGTGACATCCAGGGTATTTAAAGGTCTTCCATAGATGGCTCCTGCCGATGTTCCTTGCAGATAAGCGTTATTCTCCTTGTCAACAATCATCTTTTTCCCATTGACCCTATACATGATCAAAGGAGCATGATGCACTTTAGTATCACCGAACTCATAATCCATATTATATTCAGGCCCAGTCTCAAACCCCTCCGGTTCCAGTTTATATCCTCCTTCTTCCGACATGATCCGGATTGTAGCTCCACCGTATGCAAAGAAATCGGGATCGAATCCGATACTGGTAGCTCGGTGAATTAAAGGTAAATCCGGCAAGATATCATGGGTTACTACTTCCCGTTCAGCAGAAATCACTCCGATCATATCCAACCGTACTCGTTTCTCTGCCCCTTCATTACACAACACCATCCAGCCTTCATAATTCGTCGAAGCTACCGTCAACATGAAAGGTTTGGTTGTCACAATACCGGTCCGGTTATCCTTCACCTGAAACCAGCATTTATACCGATCTGCCTTGAATTCTGCCAGCATATTCATATCCTTGGTAAAAGCAGAGTCCAGCACCGTACATTCATTGGTTCCCTCGGGAGTGGTCCGGATCCGGTCATACAAATAGGTGAAACTATAATTCGGATTATCTCCTTTTATCTCACCTTCTTTTTTGGATTTAATCACCGGAGTAATCTGAATATACTCCGCATGTGCCAATACAGATATTTCATCCGGAATATTGGTTATTTCCAATTCATCCAGTTCCCGATAGTCATAGTTTCCCTCATCGTCATAACAAGAAGAAATCAGTAAACACACCATCGGTACAAACCATAATTTATTATAGAATTTCATACACTATCTTCGTTTATTTGTTTTCATACTTACTATAATCCACCGCATATTTATCGGCAAGCTGCATAAACGTAACCTGATCTTTTTCGTATACCGGGTCATTATTGTCCGCCCTTCGCTGCAATTCTTCCTGTACTACCCGTACAGCATAACCAAACATCCCGGCTTTCACAGTCCCATCATCCCAGTCGGAAGGAGCCCATCCCAGGGTAGCATTGATAAATTCAAATTTTTCTACCGTAAACTCTCCGAAATAATCCACAGCAAAAAAGTCCCAATCCCAAGGAGCAGCATAAAATTCCGAAAAAATAATTTTTAACTCCGTTGCATTCAATTCCGTTCCGTCAGCACCATTTTCTTTCGTTGGCAATAATAATTTGAAATGTTCATTTTCTACCAAAGAAACAGTCATCCTGATTTTTTCTTTTTTCAGTTTATCTGTCCGTATCAACCTGATCGGCAAAAGCGTCTCCGGCCGATTAGCCGGTAAAATATATTCAGCCTCCAACGGAACATAGTCTACTCCTTCAACCGCAGTCCCTCCAGTCACCTTTACTTTGAAAGTCCGGTCATGGGTGGAAAGATTTCCTAACACTTTAACCGGTAAATAAACCATTGATTCAGGGATATCAGCCGCTAGCTTTGCAAAGCTATATTCCATAGAATCCCGGTAAGTATAAACTTTCAACCCTCCGGCATATTGAGTATAATTAGGACCATACAGGAAATAAATACCGGAAATACCGTCAGGTTCACCTCCGTAAGTCATCGTATCTTTCTCACATCCCTGAAATATCAGCGCTGTGGAAAACATAAACCCTATTATCAAACTTTTTTTCATAATTACCTGATTTTTAATTTCTGTACTTTTCTTCACTCTCGGGGAGAGGCGGCACATAAGTACCAGCATTCATAGTCACTTTTTTCCCGGTCACTCCGGATATAATAGTGGATTGTGCCGTCCGCTTGTAATAAAAGAACAATTGTCCCTCACATAAAAATTCCTTGGCATACTCATTTTTGAGTCTTTCCTGCAATTTATCGGACACTTCCATCGCATTCCCCCGGTTACGCCTTAAAATATTCAGCCACTTATATCCATCTTCTTCTCTCAGTTCACATTCCGCAGCAATCAGATACATCTCACTCAGCCGAATCAGAGGTATGAGCTTGTTAGATAAAAGATCAGTATTACTTAACTTTTTGAACCGTACATTTATCAATAACTTACTTTCTCCGGCTACCGGTGAAGTGATCCACAAAGGTTTATAACGATAGTCGGCAGCATCTTCCTGAAATAGAGCCTCAATAGTCCCTTCGCGGGGTACTAATTTATAGGTGGAAGCATTTTCCGGGTCAAAATAACTTGTAAACAAATCATTGCGTTTATTATTCAACAAGGAAAACAACACTTCTGTCGAAAACACCCGGTCCGGATTCTGGGCATTCATGATTGAATTATGTGCTACAAACGGGAAATAAGTCTCCCGGTTCTCATCCTCAATCACTGATTTAGCCTGCTTTAAAGCTTCCGGTTTATTGCCCGCATACAAATAAACCCGGGCCTGCAAAGCCAATACAGCATAATAGTTCAAGCGCAATCCCCGGTAACGGTAAGTATTTTCTTCACCTTCTTCTGAAGTCATCAGAGGTCCTTGGGTTAATATCGGATCGTATTTTTTCAATAATCCTTCAGCTTCCCGCAAATCCCGGAGCACCCTTTCTTCCAGCACAACCCTTGCCGGCAATATCTCAGAAGCAGAAACACTTACTTTTTCATTGTAAGGAATGGCAAGCGCCTCCTGATGTTCTTTATCATATACAGGACCGAACAAACGTAACATATCAAAATGCACTAATGCACGCAATGCCAGGGCCTCGGCCTTGACGATTGCATACGCTTGTTCATCCAATACCTCTCGATGTTCTTCCGCATTTTTTAAAATCAAATTACAATTCAGAATCAGGCGATAGGCTGTTTCCCAAATAGATTGTAACCGTTTTTTCGGATAATCGTTTATATATTTATATTCAGTCAGTTCTTTATAATCCGGACGTATTGTCGTCACATTATAACGCTGTCCCAAAATTTCCACTAATTCACAACTCAGGGCGGCTCCGTAAAGATTCGTATTCATCATATCGGTATATACGCCATTCAAAGCTCCCCAAAAACCGCTTTCCGTCGTAAACACCTGTTCTTCCGTCACCCTATCAGCCGGTTGTATCCCCAACCAATTGTCGCAACCGGAGCACACTACAAGTATACTCACTGCTATCAATCCTATGATATGATTTATTTTTCTCATACTTGTTCATTTTAAAGTCCATTGACTTATTTCATATTCTGGTACGTATTTTATTTCCATGCCCAAACAGCACAAAACATATAACTAACTGTTGTATTGCTTAACTCTAGAAAGATGCGGCAACTGAAAAAGAGACCGAACGGGCAAAAGGATACTCGATCCCTCTTTCTGTTTTGATGGATGAAATCTTAAACACATCATTCATGTAAGCATTCAGTCGAAGGGAACGTAATCCATAGCGACTCAATTTTTTAGGTTCAAATTCGTATCCTACCCGGAAAGACTCCAGAGCCAAGGTATTATCATCCTGAACAAACCGGGACGACATCGGTGTAGAAGTCACCAGCGAAATCTTCTTAAATTGCGCCTGTTGTCCGGGAGTAGTCCAACGGTCATACAATGCCCTTTTATCCTGGTTATAATCCAATCCTTTCGAAGTAATATTTTCTACTTTATTATACAAAGCAGTATTAAACATCTGTCCTCCGTAGCGGTAACGAAAATCCAGGTTACAACTAAACCCCTTATACGTAAACGAAGTACCGAATACTCCCTCGATTTTCGGACGGTCAATGCCGACTTTCACCTCATCCTCATAATTGAAATCTAATGTATAAGTACCGTCTTTTTTAATGAAAATCTCATTCCCACTGGCCGGGTCAATGCCTGCAGAACGTACAGCATATAAGTCATCCGGACTTGCTCCGTCAAAATAACGTTTCAAATTCGTATTACTTCCATTCTCATTAAACTTATCCAACTTATTACCGATTTTTTCATAGGTAGATTTCTCTGTCCGGAAATTGTAGCGAAACGACCAAATCACCCGGTCTGCCGGCCGGTAAATCGGAGAAAAGGTGATCGTTCCATTGATACCTTTAGAGGTTTGTTCCCCCACATTCGTCAAAACCGTAGTTACCCCCACAGAACTAGGGACACTGATATCGGCCAGTACCGGATCAGTTTTCTTATGAAAGAAATCCATGTTCACCGCT
>CAJKZL010000020.1 GCA_905204385.1 uncultured Odoribacter sp.
ACCTGAATCCATACGGGTAATTGTGCAAAGCTGTTTGTTGTGATAAACAAACTGATGATAAATAATAGAGTTTTCATCTTTTCTATATTGTGTGTACCGGAAAAAACAACCGGTATACTATTTTACAATTTTATATCGGTACGAACCATACGATTGATCGTATTTTCTTATCTTCGTTAAAATATAATATCAAGTGTTCATCTAAATCCTCTCCGTTTATTTTGACATAAATTCTAAAGTGGTTTGAAGAGGTAGAGACCGTTCCTTTATCTTTTGATAAATTTCTGTATTTATCTATATTATCCCCTGGCTTAATGGTCATACCCCAGCATTCCATCCTGAGTTCCATCTGCTTACAATTGAAGCTGAATTGATTGATTTTATTATTTATTGTTTGTACAAAAAGGCCATTGAACTCAATACGCTGTACGGTGGCGTTATAAACTTCATTATCATAGGACGAGCTGTATCTTGTTATTTCTCCATACTTTGAAACAATGTTCTCTTTTGTATAAACTTCTTGTAATATTAGTTTTGTTTCTGGTTTTCCTGTTTTTTGAATCCATACAGGTAGCTGTGCAAAGCTGTTTATTGCAATAAACAAACTTATGATAAATAATAGAGTTTTCATCTTTTCCATATTGTGTGTACCGGAAAATAACCGGTACACTGTTGCGTCATTTTATACTGGTACGAACCATTCAATTGTTCTGATTTTTTGGTCTTTATCGTAATATAGTCTTAAATGTATGTCTGCTTGATTACCATTAATGGTAACCATAAGGGTCAAGTGACTTCCGAAATTTTCTATGTGATATGCTTTATCTTTCGATAGATTTCTATATAGATTGATATCATCTCCTGGCTTGATAGTCATATTCCAGCATTCCATTCTGAGTTCTAATCTGTTACCACCGAAGTTAAATTGATTAATTTTATTATCTACTGTTTCTACAACCAGGTCCTTGAATTCTAATTGCTGTATATCTGCTTGGTAAATCTCGTCATCAAAAAAGGACGTGTAGCTTACTAAGGCACCAAATTTCTCCACCATCTCTTCTTTAGAATATTTTTGTTGTAAAATCAATTTTGTTTCCGGTTTTCCGGTTACCTGAATCCATACGGGTAATTGTGCAAAGCTGTTTGTTGTGATAAACAAACTGATGATAAATAATAGAGTTTTCATAATTTATAAAGTTTATTAATTATTACAATTTCTAGTTACTTCTCCGGTTTCAGAACTAAATTTGGTATATAAGTAAGGTTCCGGATTATTGGTAGAATCCTGACTACCGGTTCCTGAAAATTGAATTTTCAGGTGTAAATGCGGATAATCTTTATTTCCATTTCCGGTATGTCCGAGGATGCCGATGACTTGTCCCCGTTCGATACGGTCTCCTACCTTCAAGCGGTGGGTATAAGGATTACGGTCTTTGATGTCCATATGCCAGTAAAAAATATCGACCTCCTGTCCGTTCGGCATCACTGAACGTATAGTAAGCCTATTACCTGCCCCATTTTTATCTCCATTATAATTAGGTGGGTAAATCATTTTATCATCGGGACCTTTTATTTTATCCGGTTGTCCGGTAACTACTCGGATTACTTCCCCCGGGTGCATGGCCTGTATGGGGGTAACTCCGGATTGCCCGATCAGGTCGATTCCATCGTGAAATTTGGTACCGGGGCCTGTTCCATTGTCTCTTGTCCACCCGAAAACATTCTTTTTCCAACTATCGTTATCTTTCGAAATCGTAGCCCCCTTAAACGGGTCGACTTCATTTTGGTCCAGGTTGTAACAGGGGCAAACGCATGGGGATTGGTGGCATTGTCCGATGGGACATTTACAGGGACCTATACAAAAAAAGCAACAGTGGCAAGGTGAACGGTGGCAAATATGCCAGGGACATTTACAAGGGCCGGCACATTGGGGGCAACAAGTGCAGTCTGCCGTTTTGCATTTGCCATAGGGACATAGGTAGGGAGGAGGCTCGTAATCTTCGCATTCCCCATAACAACTTAACCTCTGGCATTTGGGACAATAGACGCACCGGCAAGGATCTTCCAGGCAAACCGGACAGAAATTAGGGCAATTACAGGGATAAGTGTAGCAAAATGCGCAGGGGTTATGTTCGCAATTCTCATAATACCAGGTCCGGCATTTTTGACAGCAACCACATTGTATGCCTTCACCATAGCAAACCAGACAATGGGCAATGACGGTCACTTCTCCCAGACATTCTTCGCAATCGGCTGTGTCCAGCCCGTGGATACATTCGGCGGGATTGTAAGTGTTGTCGTTTGTCCGATTGAAATTCTGTAGCCGGAAAGTCATGTATTCCGCTTTTTCAGGTTTCAGGTTTTCTTTGGTCAGTTCTGCGGTCGGTATCACGTGGAGTGCCCGTGTTTTCCGGCCGTTTTTGTAGGCGTAAGCGTCGAGGTAAGTACCGTCCAGGGTCGAACAAAGAGCTGTCCCACTGAAATCACCACCTCCAAGATAGGAAAAATTTTCAGTAAAATCGGCATGAGAGGTCTGATAGTTGTAATCCGGAATCAGGGTGACTACAAACATCTGGATGACGCCGGCTTTGCGTTTGGCAATAATCAGTTTTTGGTTGGCGATCCGGTTTATGCCGATTGCAGCTCCTGAGGGATAATGCCAGTTGCCTTGAACAACAGTAGTTTGGGAAGTGAGAAGAGGAATTTCGATCAGGCTGGCTTCCGGATTAGAACTTTGCCGTGCCTTTTCCCATTGTGGAGTAAGTAGATTACGGTTCAGATCGGTGCTTCGGGTTTGGAGCCGGGAGGCCGGGTCGAAGTTAAGTTGTCTGAAAGTGATGACTTTCGACTCAAAATGTCGCTGTGCTTCCCTTGCACTGAACTCGACCACCTCGTTGTTCGCTCCATGAGGCATAGGAGGAGGATCGTCTACACACCCGCATACTAATAAAGCCAATAGCAGGTAAAATAAAAAATAATGTTTTTTCATACTGAATAGTATTGATAGTTAATAACTATTTTTAAAACACAAGACCTTCGAAAAGGGGTGATAGTTAAATGTTGAAAAAAGTTAATTTAAGAATAATGCTTGTTTTGCCGAAAGATTTCAGAAGGGGCTGACAGAAAAAAATAATGCCCGGGTATCACCCTTTTGGTGCCGAATGGTGTTTCATAAGTAGAAACTTATATGCTATGCGAGGAAAGTGGCTTTTGTTATATGGTATTTTGGGGGTGGGCTGTGGTACGTCCCCTTTGGAGATCGCATTGGACCGGAGCGGAGAAAACAGATCTGAATTGGAAAAGGTATTGAAGCATTATTCGGATGCACCTGCCGATAGTTTAAAATACCGGGCAGCTTGTTTTTTGATCGAGAATATGCCCGGACATGGCTGGTATGAGGGAGACGAACCGATACGCTATCGTCGTTGGGTGGACTCGCTTTACGGCGGTATACGGGACGATCAGAGAGAAATGCTTTATCAGGCGCCCTTATCGAAGCCTTTTATCGTGAAAGAGCTGGTCAGAAAAGAAGACCTCAAGTGCCTGAAGGCGGATTTTCTGATCCGGCACATCGAGCGCTCGTTTCGGGCCTGGCAGCATTTGCCGTGGCTGAGCGACCTGCCTTTCGGTGATTTCTGCGAATATGTGCTACCTTACCGCTGTGCCGACGAAAATCCTTACACTTCTGCATGTGTCGCTGATTCGGCGGCAATGGAACAACTCCGGCAAATGGCCCTGAAATATGACGATATCGCTCATGAGCCCGGTTTATTGAAATCCGTTTATTCACCCGCCGGACATTACATCACTTTACCCGGAGTGAGTAGCATCAGGTATAACGGTCGTACTATTGCGTTCGAGCCGGCGGGGTGTACGGCAGCTTCCCTCTGTGAGTTGATAGACCATCGCAGGAGGCTGATGCCGGCAGCGATCGACTTTACTCCGGCTTTCCCTCATTTGAATAACCGGCATTATTGGGTAAGCCTGATCGATCCGCGGGCTCCCGGAGGTAGTTTGACTTCCTACCGGAATGAGAGGGTGGGAAAAATCTACCGGAAAGTGTTTTCCCATCAGCCACGGCCGGAGAGTGCAGAGGGGGAATTTATACCTCCTTTTTTCCGGGAGCCGTTTTATAAAGATGTGACCGATAAGTATGCTTCGGTGACGGAGGTTTGTGTCGCGGTCGACAATAAAGTCAAAGCCCGTACGGTGTATTTGTGCGTATTCAATGACCGGAAATGGACGCCGGTGGCTTTTGCCGGGCTGAAAGGACGGAAAGCCGTTTTCCGGAAAGTGGGGAAAGGGGTGGTCTATTTGCCGGTGGTCTACGAACAAGAACGGCAGGTGGCCGTAGGATTCCCTTTTATTCCCCGCTATGATGGCTCGACCCAGGTGTTGGCACCCGATACGACCGCACTCCGTGACGTCCGGCTCACCCGGAAGTTTCCTGTACGCTATCCCGTGTACGGGCCGGTGAGGGAGTTGTCCGGTTGCAGAATCGAAGCGGCTGCGGATAGTATGTTCCGCCACCCTGTTGTTGCCGCTGAAATCGGAGAAGAAAACCACTTTGGCTTGAAATCTGTAGGATTACAGGTAGATACCGCATACCGGTATTGGCGTTTAGTGATGGATGCCGAGGGGAAAACCGTTGCCGAAATCATGTTTTATGAGGAGTGTGGAAGACGTTTGGAGGCTGTCCGTTTTTTGTCCTCCGGACATCGGTTCGAACGTCCGGCTGCCGTTTTTGACAATGATGCACTGACCTGTTCTTATGTCGATCGCTGGGTGGGTGCTGATTTCGGACGGGCGGTGCGGCCCGTGCTGGCCCGTTGTATCGGGCGGAACGATGACAATGGAATATGGCCCGGGCATATCTATGAATTGTTGTATCGGGGAAGCGAGGAATGGGTATCGTTAGGGATGCAGGAAGCGCAGACAGAAACCTTGAACTATTCCAATGTCCCGGCAGGATGCCTGCTGTTGCTGAAAAATTATACCCGCGGTAGGGAAGAACGGCTGTTTACTTGCGATGAGAAGGGAACCATACGTTTCTGGTAAAGGAACGGGCATAACTCAGGCCCTGGAAAAATATTTTACAGGGGAGGTTAAAGTTTGCCGATTTCTTCGCAAGCAAGCCCCGTAGCCTGGGCAATGACGTCGTCGGACAAGCCGAGGGACTTCATGTTCCGGGCAATCGCTCTTTTTTCTTCCTCTTTCCCTTCCTCCAATCCCTCTTTCCGCCCATTGTTTTTAGCCGTCCACACCATGCTATACATATCCCGGAATACTTTCAGGCTGTCTTCATATTCGTATATTTCGCTTTTGCTGAAACGGGCTATCTCCGCAGCGCGGAACAGTTTCTCGAAAATGCGTTCCTGAAGTGCTGCCGGACGTTCCATTAGCCGGGAAAGGTTGCGGAGTACGAACATCCATTTGTCGAACATGGTTTCAAGTTGATCTTCCGTCTTATGGAATTTAGGCATTTCCAGATAAATAAACGTAAGCTTGTCGTAGAAAACCTCTTTGGTGCGCGTATCGAGAAGTTTGACTTCGTGGTGATAATAGTTTTCGTCCTTATCGTCGAAGGAAAAATTCAAAATGCCGATGGTGTACACTGCTTTCAGTTCGTAGGTCCAGTTGCCCCGTTTCGCTTGTTCGCGGATAGGGAAAGTGGAATAGAAAATGCTGCGGTCTTTGAAAAACTGTTGTACGCCTTTCTGCATTTCGACCAGGAACTTTTCGCCCCGTTCGTTTTCGCAGTAAACGTCGAAAACAGCGCGCCGGTCATATTCGTTTATGCCAATTTGTTCCGGATTCAGATAGGTCACCTCTTTGACGGTCTGTTCGCCGTTCAGCAAAGCATTCAGGAAACTGATCAGCAAATCCTTGTTCATATCGCAGCCGAAAAGCTTTTTAAAGCCGAAGTCGGTGTAGGGATCGATATAGCGGTCGTGCAAGGTGTCTGAAAACATGATGACGATGGATTGGTTTGCTGTAAACAAAGTTAGGTATTTTTTTTGGATTTCTGTATACGATTGCATGGTTTTATGGACCGTCGGGAGGTATAAAATGATAGGAATATCGTTATCTTTACCCCGTTTTTCAACAATGTGTATGGCTACTTCGAGAGAGATGACTGCGGGACCGGCGTTGCCCCTGATCTTTAATTTTACTTTACCTTTATTGCTGGGCAATTTGCTGCAGCAAACCTATTCCCTGGTAGATGCTGCTATTGTCGGTAAGTTTTTAGGGATTAACGCTTTGGCTTCTTTGGGGGCGAGAAGCGGGGGGTTCTTCCTGATCCTGTGCGTTTGTAATTGTTGCTGCGGCGTTTTCGGTTTTTTTGTTGGGCAGATATTCGTGGCCCGCGATTACAGCCTGATTCGGCGTTTCGTGGCTGTAGGTTTGCAGCTTTCGGTGGTGCTTTCGTGCGGTATTGCAGTGGTCACGTGTATATATTGCTCCTCTATTTTACGGATGATGCAGACGCCGGAGCATATTTTCAGGGATGCCTACGTTTATTTGTTGGTTACTTTCATCGGGGTGCCCTGTACCTTTCTCTACAATTTGCTGTCGAGTGTGATCCGGGCTTTAGGAGACAGCAAGACCCCTTTCTGGTTTTTGCTTTTTTCCACCGTTCTCAATATTCTTCTGGACCTGTTTTGCATTCTGGTGTTGGATTGGGGAGTGCTGGGAGCGGCGGTGGCCACTGTTTTCTCGCAAGGTGTTTCGGCTTTGTTGTGCTATGTCTATATGTACCGTCATTTCGACATCCTCAAAGGGGTGCGGGAAGAACGCCGGTTTCAGGGGCGTTTGGCCCGGAACCTGCTGGGTATCGGGGTTCCTATGGGCCTGCAATTTTCGATTACCGCCATCGGGAGCATTATGTTGCAGAGCGCCAACAACGCTTTGGGGACGGCTTGCATTGCCGCCTTTACGGCCGGGGTGAGGATTAAAATGTTTTTCATCTGTCCTTTCGAGAGCCTGGGAGTAGCCATGGCCACCTATTGCGGTCAGAATTACGGAGCCGGGCAACCGAAGCGGATTTGGCAGGGGATTAAAGCCAGCGGGGCGATGATGCTGGTCTATGCGGTTGCCACCTTTTTCATGCTGCAGTTCGGTTCCAGGGCCCTCGCCCTGCTTTTTGTGGAAGCCTCCGAAACCGAAATCCTCCGCTATACCGAAATGTTTTTGCAGGTATCCGCCTGGTTTTTTCCGGTGCTGGGTTTGCTGTGTATACTGCGTTATTCCATCCAGGGAGCAGGGTATACCGGGCTGGCTATGTTCTCCGGCGTTTCGGAAATGATCGCCCGCATTGCGGTCAGTTGGTATGCCGTGCCGGTGTATGGCTATATGGCGGTTTGTTTCGGTGATCCGGCTGCCTGGATCGCCGCCGATCTTTTTCTGATTCCTGCCTTTATGTATGTCTACCGCAAACTGAAGAAAATGGTATAATCTCTCCGGACACGCCGTCATACGGCGGCCCGAAAATAATGCCTGCGGTTATCACCCTTTTCCGCGTAGAAAGTGTTTATACAGTAAAAGGGCCACCGGTTTGCAAACCGGTGACCGGACTGCTTCGGCTGCAGACTTATGCTATCTTCGCGTTCCCGCCTGAAGACAGGCGGTGGGACGTGTCCTCATCCCGGTGGAAAACTCCGGGGATGCTCCCGGTCTTCCGTATGCCATCTGTATCCGTGCCGGCGGTCAACCGGCCCGTGCGCGCGGGTTGACTGCCGGGAGATATACGGAAAGGATACAGTTGAGGCGGAGGATCCCGGGAATTGTTCATCACTTTTTAATTCAAAACAACTATGAAAGAAACCGATTACCTTCAGGCTTATCTGCATCTCCTGGTACGTGCGGATGCGGTGATTACCACCGATTCACCCCGGCAGATTTCGTATAATGATGAGTTATCGCCAGGGAATTTCAAAAACAAGTTGTTGTATAGCGAAATCATGATGACCCGCCAGATGGCGGATATCGTGGAGTCGATACAGCACGACAAGACGATAGCGGGTATGGTCGACCTTCATCTGAAAAAGCTGAAAAGCCTCTTTCGTGTCGATCCCGGGCAGGAACCCGAACACCGCTATCTGCAAATCATCAAGGATGGGAAGTTGTCGGAATACAAAAGTATCGGCCCTGCTCTCCGCAAAATCATTGCTGTTTATGTCGGTCTGCAATATGAGTCCCTGAAAAATACGGCGGCTTTGCTGACTTCCGGTTCTTTTTGCATGTCCGACGACTACCGTATGCTTCTCGGTCCGACCGAATTTATCGAATTTGCGATGATATTGCAAGCCTCCGGGCGCATGCTTCCCGAGGCGGGACCCGGAAGCCAGATCGGGTTGGCCCGTTATCTGGCCCGCGTTTTACGGGTCGATTTCCCGGCTAATTATCATACTTTGAAAACCCAGTTGTATGCACGCGACCGTTTATGCGTTTTTTTTGATTATTTGCGAAACCGGTATGTCTCCTTTTTGCGTGAAAAAGAAAAATGACCGGGCATAAAAAAGGTAATTTGCTGACGATGAGGGAGAGTATTATATTCGTGCAATATTGTATCGGTGGATATAAATATTGGAATTTTTTCTTTTTTGTGTTTGCAGGACAACCGATTAGACTCGTTTGAATTTTTTTCTTTCTATACCTCCATAAACAGTTGCTTCGATAAGTCATAAACTTGTTATACCGATTTTGTACAAAATGCGGGAGGTCTGCAGGCCGGAGTATTTATCATTAAAAAACAAGATTATGGAGATTTTAAAAAATTTGGTGGGTGATATCGGTGGCATCATCGGTAACCTTTCCATCTCTTCGAAAGAGAAAAAACAACTGGAGACAGAAGTGGTGCAAACGGTTTTCCGGTATGTCGGGGAACTGAAACAGGAACAGGCCGGCATTATCAGGGCGGAGACAGGTGGCAATTGGCTGCAACGTTCGTGGCGGCCGTTGATCATGCTCTCGTTTGCCTTGGTGGTGTTGCTGGGGACGGTCATCGATATCCCCTATCTGGGGGACGATTCCAAATTCTGGAATCTGATCGAAATCGGGCTGGGAGGTTATGTCATCGGGCGCAGCATCGAGGGCGTCGACCGTTGGCTGCCCGGCAAGCGGAAAAAAAGTTAATCCTTTAAATGCAAAAGTCATGGCTATCGTTAACAATGGATTATTGCTCGATTTCACGGGACGCGTAGGGAATCTGGTGTTTTATAAGAACGGCGGGAAGATATGTGTCAGGGAAGTAGGCAGGAAAGCTGCTGGCCCCGCGACACTCCTGCAGCAACAGCAGCGTATGCGCATCCGTGCGGTGGCTGTTTTCTATCAGGCTGTGAGGGAGGCCGGGTTACAACCGGGCTGGGGATATGCGGCGGAGAAGCTTCCGTTGAACGCTTATAATCTGTTTGTGCATTACAATGTTCTCGTCTTTTCGGGCGATGGGCTGATTACGGATTTCCATCAGGTTCGCCTGACTACGGGACAGGTTCCGTTGCCCGAGAGGTTGTGTCTGAAGCGGGTGGGGCGCGATAGAATCGAAGTGAAATGGAAGCTGACGAAAGCGTACTTGCCCGACCGGTTGACGGACCGTTTGGCGCTGGCTTTTATGAAGTCGCCTTCGGTCTATACGGTGCATGTCCCGGAAATTCCTCCCGTTCGCCGCGGCGATTGCGGGTCGGGTTTTGTCCTGCCGGCCGAATATGCGGCTTATCCTCATTGTTTCTGCTTTTTTAAATCGGAAACCTCGGACGAGGTATCCCGGAGCAGGTATTTTTTTCTTAATTCTTAATTTTTAAATTTTACGATTATGGCAATTTTTGAATCTACGGTTTTTACGCATTTGCGTAAATCGTTCGGTAATGTGACCACCTGCGTTTCGCGGGGAATGAATATCCTGAGAACCAAAACGACTATCGTGAACAATCCCAATACGTTGGAACAACGGAAACAGCGTTTGCGGATGAAGGAGCTGGTCGATCTCTCGCTTGTATTCTACGATGTCTGCAATTTGGGTTTTCCCCGCCACCGCCTGGGCGAAACACCTTTGAATGTATTTGTGCGGCTGAACATGCAGGCGGTGTCGGTGAGTGAAAAATTGGAGGTAACCCTGCAATATGACCGTCTGGTTTGTTCGGAAGGAAGATTGAAAGCGCCCGAAGTTTCGGTGTCCGCCGAAGCCGATGCCCATCGGCTGGTTTTTACTCCTACAGTCCAGGAGTATGCTTTAGGCAAGTCGCCCGACGTTTCGGTTTATGCCGTGATGTTCGAAAAGACCCGCAGAGAAGTGCAAGTCGATTTGCTTTGCAAAGCGGGCGAGAGCGAACCGGTGAATGTCGAATTGCCGGGTAACTGGGATCCGGACGAAATCGCCGTCTATGCGTTTACGCTGGCAGCCGATAAACGGAGTGCCTCGCCGACAGTGTGTGTGAAAGTATGATTTTATTCCGGGGTGTCTTTCCGGAACCGGCTTTCCGGTTCCGGGGGTAACCCCTAAACATGGACAGAATGAAAATATTGATAGACAACGGACATGGCAGGGAAACGCCTGGGAAGCGTTCTCCGGACGGACGGTTGAGGGAATATGCCTATACCCGCGAAATTGCCGGGCGGGTGGCGGCGGGATTGAAGCTGGCGGGGATGGAAGCCATTCGCATAGTTCCGGAAGAGCGGGATATCCCTCTGAGCGAACGGGTGGCGCGGGTGAACAGGAGCGTTGCATCGGCTTGTGGCGAGGCGGTGCTGGTGTCGGTACATTGCAATGCCCTGGGCGATGGTTCGCAATGGATGAAGGCGAGGGGATGGAGTGTGTTTACCGACCGCACGGCATCGCAGCAAAGCATTCGTTTGGCAGAGGCCCTGGCCAGGACGGCCTTGGGCAGAGGAGTGCAGGTGAGGCAACCTTCGGCTGCCTGTCTTTACTGGACGGCGGGACTGTACATTTGCCGCCACAGTAAGTGCCCGGCGGTATTGGTCGAAAATTTTTTCCAGGATAATCGGGAGGATGTCGCATTTTTGTTGTCGGAAAGTGGTAAATGTTGCGTGGCTTCGATCATCGTGGAGGGGATAAAGGCTTATTGCAGTGGATGAAATGGGCTATCCGCCGACCGGCTGTCAGCGTGGTGGGCGGCATGCGGGGGAGGCGGACGAAGGGTGGATTTGCCGGATTATGCTTTTTTGTTGTAAAAAAAATGCGTCGGGCGTCACCCTTTTTTGAATTTTCGTGTTTTAGCAATGTAAACGATAGTGAAATGGATGGGATATTCCGCATAGTAGAATTGCTTCACCGCCGTCAGGGCGGTAAATTGGCTCCCGATGAGGAGCGGGAATTGGATGAATGGCTCGACCGGCCCGGAAACAGACCCTGGGCGGAGCGGATGCTGACGGAGGAGTGGGGGGAGGAAACGCTCGGAGCCTTGGAGAAGTACGATTCGGACAAAGCCTACCGGCTTTTTCTGGAGCGTGTTCCCCCTCGCCGCATCGGCAGGCGGTGGCTCTGGGGGGCTGCAGCCTTGATTCCTTTGGCCTTTGTGCTGGGGTTGTGGAACAGGTTGCCGGAACAGGCCGGGCAGGAAGAGGCCGGGATGGCCTGTCAAAGCCTGAAAGGTGGCAATAGCCGGGCTATCCTTACTTTGTCCTCGGGCAGGAAGGTCGTGCTGGGCGAAAAGCAATCCGTTTATATCCGCGAAGAAAGAGGGGTGTCGGTGAAAGCGGATTCCTTGTGGCTGACTTATGAGAGGAAAAAAGAAGAAGATGTGACATTGGCATTCAACGAGTTGACTGTTCCGAGGAAAGGAGAATTCGCCCTGAAGCTGGCCGATGGATCGAGGGTGTACGTCAATGCCGACTCCCGCCTGAGGTATCCGGAGGCGTTCGGCGATACTTGCCGGGAGGTGGAATTGTGTGGCGAAGCCTATTTTGAAGTAGAGAAAGATTCCTTGCGGCCCTTTATTGTGAAAGCCGGGAATATGCGGGTGAAAGTGTTGGGTACTGTTTTTAACGTCGATGCCTATCCGGAATCGGCGGAGGTGAAAACCACCCTGGTGGGGGGCAGTGTAGAAGTGGAGTGCGGGGAAAATTCCCTGCTGCTGCAACCGGGCGAACAAGCCCGCCTGAACCGGAAGCAGGGCATGCTTTCGAAGGAAAAAGTGGATGTTGCACTGTATACGGCCTGGAAGAACGGGCTGTTCAAGTTCGAACGGGAAAGCCTGGAGAATATTATGACAGTGCTTGCACGCTGGTATGACGTACAAGTTTTTTTCCGCGACGATGCGTTGCGGGAAGCGTTGTTTACCGGCGATTTAAAAAAATACGATTCGATAGAAGAGCATTTGCGGATGCTCGAATTAACGACCGATGTGCAGTTTCAGATCCAGGGAAACAATGTCTTTGTCGACTACAGGAAGTAAGCGGCAGCAACCTGTCCGCGTGCTGTTTTGCCCGGAGTAGGAAAGGACCGGCTGGAGCATTCCAGGGCCGGAACGCACCAATGAAACGGACGTTATTATAAGCAAAATCCATCTATTAACCGATGCAAAGGCAATGAAAGTCAGAACCGGCTGGTTCCGATCTTCATTGCTTTTGTCGTTTAGTGTTGTAATCTTTTCATAATAAATGTTTTAATTCTTGTCTGTACTTACCGGATTTTTTAATTCTTTGTACTATTTAGTTTCATTGTATTAACTAATTATTTTCCGTTTTTTCTGCTTTCCCCGCCCAAATTAAACGTCCGTTTTTTATTGTGGAAAATAAGGAAAAAAGAAAGCCTGGCAGTGGTTGGTCAGGCTCTTATAGTGGTTACATACAAATTTATAACTAAACGAATTTTATGAAAAAAAATGGTATGAATTGGATTCCTATCGGTCAAAGGCGGTGGGCAAGGCAATGGTTGGCGATGAAGTGCTTTTGTTTTCTTCTGACGGCCTTTGTCATTCCGGTTTCGGGTAGCGTTTATTCCCAGCAACAGAAAATGGACATCGCGTTGGAGAATGTTACCGTCGAAACTCTGATTAAAGAAATCAAAACGAAAGTCGCTCTGGATTTCCTGTATAATATCCGGGAGCTGGAGCAAATCGGAAGGGTGAGTGTCTGTGCGCGTCAGGCAACGGTCGAAAGCATCCTTCGGGAAGCCTTTAAAGGAAAGCCGCTGAGTTTTTCGGTGGTGAACGACGTGGTGGTGATCCGTCCTGAAAGTTTTCCTGCCCTTCCTCAAAGCGGGGAGATGATCCGCGGCGTCGTGAAGGACACCGAAGGATTGCCCTTGCCGGGCGTATCGGTGGTGGTCAAGGGCAGCACGGTGGGGGTGATCACCAATTCGCGCGGAGAATTTGAGATCGCTAAACCTAAGGAGAGCCCTGTCGTGCTGGTATTCAGTTTTATGGGAATGAAAAAAATCGCAGTTCCCTATAAAGGGCAAAAATCGCTGAATGTGGTGATGGAGGAGGACTCGTATGTGCTGGATGCCGCCAATGTGGTGGAAACCGGTTACGGGAGCATCGACAAACGGCATTTGACCAGCTCGGTCAGCACGGTTAAGGCCGAAGATATCCTGGTGCCGGGAATGACTTCCATTTCCCAGGCCCTCGAAGGGCGTATTCCCGATTTATTGCTGATGAGCAATTCCGGTGAAGTGGGAGCCACCCCGCGGATCCGTATCCGGGGGACGTCTACTTTGCTGGGCAACCGTGAACCGCTGTGGGTGCTGGACGGCATAGTACTGAAAGATCCTGTGGACGTCGATCCCGATGTGTTGAACGATCCGGATTATATCAATGTCATCGGCAATGCGATTGCGGGCATCAATCCTCAGGATATCGACCGGATCGACGTGCTGAAGGACGCTTCGGCTACGGCCATTTACGGTACGTCGGCCGCCAATGGGGTCATTGTGGTGACCACCAAGCGGGGGGCCATCGGAAAGGCCCGGATTTCTTAATCCCATTCTTCCAAGCTCACACGCCGGCCCCGCTATTCCGACCGGAATATTTATCTGATGAACTCGCAGGAGAGGATACAATTCGGCAAGGAGCTGGTGAACGAACATTTCACTTTTCCCAGCAGCATGCCGATGGTGGGCTATGAAGGAGCCTGGTATCGTCTGCAAAACGGGGAAACCGACTATGCCCGCTTTTTGTCCGAGGTGAAGTATTATGAAAATGTAAATACCGATTGGTTCGAGATCCTGACGCGGGATGCTTATTCCCACGATCACACCCTGAGCATTTCCGGGGGATCCGAGGATATGCGCTATTATGCTTCCATCGGCTATAGCCACGAAGACGGCGTGAGCCGTACGACTTACGGCAATCGTTATTCTATGATGCTGAACCTCGACGGCACCATTTCGCCGAAATTCCGGGTTTCGCTGCGGCTCAACGGCAACGTGCAGAAAAGGAATAATCTGATTTCTGCCATTAATGCCATGGATTATGCCTATAACACCAGCCGGGCGATCCCTTGTTACAATGAGGACGGCTCGTTGTATTACTATAAAGAATCGGAGGCTTATGAATTCAGCACCAGGCCGCCTCAGGGAGGGGTGCAATGGCGATACAATATCCTGAATGAAATCAATAATACGTCCAGCGAGTACGATGGAAACAGCATTATGGCCACGCTCGACCTGAATTTCACTCCGGTGGAAGGATGGAAGCTCGCCGCTATGGCTTCCTATATGCGGAGCAGCACACTGCAACAGGAATGGTGGGGAGAGAAAACCAATTATATTGCGCGGCTGAAGAATGGGGAAGTGGAAGACGCTCCTTTGGAAAACGAAGGCGGAAAATGTATCATTCCCTATGGCGGCATTCTCACTTCGAATAATACCATTTCCGAAAATATGACTTTCCGTTTGCAATCGGACTATCACAAATATTTCGGTGACGACCGCCAACATTTCGCCGCCACCTCTCTGGGGTATGAAATAAGCACGGCCAAGAGCCGGGCCATCAACGACGAAAACCGGGGATTTCTGAAGGATCGCGGTCTTCAGTTTGTCGTTTATGACAAAG
>CAJKZL010000021.1 GCA_905204385.1 uncultured Odoribacter sp.
ACTTCCGATGCCGGCCTTCCCCAGTACCCGCACAATCCGGGCGGCGCTATGCTTGGTCCGCGAAAATACCAGCACCGAGCGATAATCGGATTTTTTCAGCAAAGCGATCAACAACTGTCCTTTCTGGGCCTTTTCGACAAAATAAACCTTCTGTTTGATGGCGTCGACCGTCGGCGATTCGGGAGTAATATCGATTTTCACCGGATTTTTCAGCAAAGTGCCGGTCAGGGAAAGAATGGCTTCCGGCATGGTCGCCGAAAAAAACAAAGTCTGTTTCTCCCGTGGCAGCAAGGGCAATATTCTTTTTATGTCGTGGATAAAGCCCATATCCAGCATTCGGTCCGCTTCATCCAGCACAAAATGCTTCACCTCCCCCAGCCGGATATACCCCTGATTCACCAGATCGAGCAAGCGACCCGGAGTCGCCACCAGAATGTCTATCCCTCTGTTCAGCAACTCCACCTGGGGACGTTGATTGACTCCCCCGAAGATCACCCCATGACGAATAGAAGTGAAACAGGCATATTCCTCTATGCACTCGCTGATCTGCAAAGCCAGCTCGCGGGTAGGTGTCAGGATAAGAGCCTCGATCGCTTTTTTACCCTTGGTTTTCCGACGTCCATGCAACAATTGGATGATAGGTACGGCAAAAGAAGCCGTCTTACCCGTCCCCGTTTGGGCACAGCCTAAAATATCCTTGCCTGCCAAAGCAACCGGTATAGCTTTCTCCTGTATAGGTGTCGGCACCGTATATCCTTTAGCTTCGATGGCTTCCAGGATAGGCGCGATTATATTTAATTCTTTAAAGGTCATATTATTGGTTTTTGCTGTTATAAACAGCGGTTTATATGGATTCAGCATTTCCCCCTGATACCGGCAGCCTGCGTCTCCGGTTGGTAAACCCGAAAAAAAGATGCGGTGACGCCGTTCAGGAACACTGAAAAAACATGCAATGCAATTTTAAACAATAAACAGCTTATATTCCGTAAGATATACCACTGCTATACTGCTCTCTAAATAAAGCAACTTTTTATTCTGTAGTCTTCAGAAAGGGCAAACCAAAAAAGTTGAAAAATCTGTCTCAGAAACGATAAACACCTGGAACCCCGTTACTACATCGAGAAGGAAGAATAAATCGAACTTAATTGTAAAGGTTTACCGCGAGATCCGGCTTCCTTCGGAAGTCCCGGCAAAGAGAGAAGATTGTCCGGAACAGCGTCATTCTGTTCCGGACAACCGAACTATTAATATCTTCTGAAATTATTGTTTCTTTCCCGATATCCCCCGTTCGAAGGTCTTTCGGTACGCGGGCGTGCCAAGCTCACCGAAATGACTTTATGGTCATATTCAGCGCCATTGAGTTCGTCGATCGCTTTTTGTCCTTCGGTTTCGTCAGACATTTCAATAAATCCAAAACCTCTGGACCGTCCTGTTTCTCTGTCTGAAATAACCTTAGCGGAAGAAACCTCTCCATACTCCGAAAATAATTCGTTCAAGTCTGCATCATTTGTGCCATAACTTAAACCTGCAACGTAAATGTTCATTTGAAATTCTATTAAAATAAATAAATAATTAGAGAGAAGGATAATTAAAGGACAGACCTGCTTATTGAATAAAGAAGTACTTTTGCGATAATGATTCGTAACTCTAACGGGAAACAAAGGTAACACTATCTTTGAGATATCCAATCTTTTATTCCGTCTAAATGAACAATAAATAAATATTTAATCTTTTTTCACATATACATCCTCTTTTAAAGACAGGAAAAACAGGCTATCCGCTCGTCGGCAACTCCCTTTCTTTCCTTTTCATTATCCAAGGTCCGATTTCAGAAAACAACCGACGATATTCCGGAAAATCATTTATATTTGCAGCGTAAAAAACAGGGGTCATGTCAGACAACGATCAGGTTAAACCAGTTTATATCGAACAACTCTTTAAAAGTAAAAATCCGGGATTGGCCCGGATGATACCTGGATTTGTATACTCTTTCCTGAAGCGTACCATTCACCAGGACGATATCAACGACTTCATCGGACGGTATGGCGACCGCAAAGGATTGGCTTTCTCCGATGCGATTCTGGAATACCTGGACGTATCCTTCCGGGTGGTCGGCGAAGAAAACCTTCCTTCGCCGCAGGGACGCTATATCTTTGTTTCCAACCACCCCCTGGGCGGACCCGACGGCATTATCCTGATCTCCTTCCTGGGCAATCGCTACCGGTCTTTGAAATTTCCGGTCAACGACCTGCTTCTTAACCTGAAAAATCTGAACAACATCTTCCTGCCCGTAAACAAACACGGCGCTCAGGGCAAAGAAGCCGTCATAGCCATGGAAGACGCCTATGCTTCGGACAGCCAGATCATTATGTTTCCCGCAGGATTGGTGAGCCGCAAACAAAAAGGAATCATCGAAGACCTGGAATGGCAGAAAAGCTTTGTCAGCAAAGCCATCCAACATCAAAGGGACATCGTACCCATTTATATCGACGGCAAAAATTCCGACTTCTTTTATAACCTGGCTAACTTCAGAAAAAAAATCCGTCTGAAAGCCAATCTGGAAATGCTTTATCTGCCCGATGAAACGTTCAAACAACGTCATAAAACCTTTACCCTCTGCATCGGCCGCCCCATATCCTGGAAAAGCCTGGACCCTGGTAAAAAGCACAAGGAGTGGGCACAAGAAATCAAAAAAACGGTTTATGCTCTGAAACCATCCACAAACGAATGTCCTGGCTAGAAACCGGAACTAAACCGCTTTCTTCCTGCACAAGTAACCTCCTTTTGCCGATCCAGGTCCTTTTCTTAGGGTTTCTTTGTTTCTTTTCGGCATCTTTAGTGTTTTATGTCATGTTTTTAAGGATTAATGCCTGTAACTTCGTACATTGAATCGGTCCGGGATCCGGAAGGTCCTCAAGGAAAGCATCGTAAACATTTCCAGGGAATCCCGATCGCCGACCGACAGTACAGAATCGACATAAACCCAGAATGACATGAAAAAAAGAATTTTACTCATAGCTCTGCTAACCGGAATACTCATCGGAGTGAAACAAGGAAAAGCCCAGGAATCCGGAATCCGTTTCGAGCCGCTCGGCTGGAAAGAAGCCCTCGAAAAAGCCGGTCAGGAAAAGAAACTGATTTTCATCGACTTTTACACCGAATGGTGCGGACCTTGCCTCACCATGGCCGAAGAAGTGTTCCCCCGGATGGAAATCGGGAATTTTTACAACACTCATTTTATAAACCTGAAAATCGACGCCGAAAAAGGCGAAGGAAAAACATTACGCGAAAAGTACAAAGTCCTCTCTTTTCCCACTTATCTGTTTATCGCCCCGCACAGTGGGGAAATCATCCACCGCTCTTCTTCACGGCAGGAAGCGGAAACTTTTTTATTCACCGGCAAATCGGCAGTAACGCCCTCATTACGCTCCCCCTATCTGGAGAAAGAATATACGTTGGGAAACCGCAGCCGCGAACTGCTCGGAAATTATATGGATTACCTGGCATCGGTGTATCAACGGGAAAAAGTCGTTAAGCTCGCCGGCGAATATACCGCCCTGCCCGACTTTTCTCTGAAAAATCGCCAGGACTGGGAAGTATTCGTAAAACACATCGGAGGGATCGACAATCCTCAGTTCCGGGAAGTGCTGGCGCATAAGCCCCAGTACGACTCCCTATACGGAAAGACCGCAGTGGATGAAAATTTATACCGGGAATTTAACCTTTCTTTGGATACCCAAGCGCTGCGCTATGCACCTGACTTTAGGGGAAAAGAGTTCCTGACCATAAAAAATCAAGCCGAACAATATATCCGGGCCAAAGAATACAACCGGGCTATTCCCTTACTGGACACTCTGATGGCCGATCCCGGCGAATTTAAAGAACAGCTCTGCCACTACCTGAAGTTTACTTCGCGCACCGCCCTTTACGGCGAACCACCTTATTCCTGGCTGCAAAAATGCGCCGAACTGGCGCAATATGTCGCCTACAACAGCGATAACCGCCAGGATGCCGGCATTCACTACGACTATGCCCTGCTGCTGGAAAAACTGATCAAAATGCAACCCGAAGCGGAAAAGCACTTCCCTTCCTCCATTGCAGGCAAGCCTGCATACGGGGTAAAAGATTATTCTATGCGCCCTGCAAAACTCAAACCCAAACCTTCCGCTAAAAAGAAGTAAAATAGGGAAGGAGGATTTTTAATCCTCCTGACCGTTTACTACATCGACAATCCAGGCAAACAGGTTGGCAATCAACTTAGAAGCATCATTATTGATAGTTCCGGTGTTATTCGTAATATGATTATTCGTTGTACTGCCCGTCCCCGATAAATAGGTAAACAAATCCACATCCCCCGCATAAACAATCCTGCGCCCCATATCGATCCCCAACACGATTCCGCCTCCGGGTCCCATCAATACCGGGGTAATGCCCCCGGCACTTCCCGACATGATCTCCCCATGATAAGCATCGTAATTCTGAAAAGAAAAACCCTCGGCCACCGGAGTATAGGGAGAAGTTGTAAAAGGCCCCGTATCGGTGAAAAAATTAGATTCCGATTTTCCCACCAGCGGATAGGGTCCTGTATTCGACCCGAACCACTTAACGTTGTCCGTTGTTCCCAGTAAAGCCTTCATCAAAGGAATATTGATGGAACTTCCATCATAGGTTACGATCATCACTCTCCGCTTATCGGCTTCCAGCCATTCCAGGATGATTCTGACATCCTCGGCAGATTGAGCGGAACTGCTGACATAATTGAAGTAAATCACATCGAAAACGGCAAGACCGGCTTCAGTCAAGGTGTTGGCGGACGAATTGGATTGCAAGACATTGAACCCGATACAAGGCACCGTACCGGTAGGACCGAAATCATTCAGATTATCCAGAATGCCTCTAAGCCCGGCTCCTCTTCCGTCTGGGGTCACTAAAGGCAAAAGAGAGTTTACTCCCAGATATCCCAGGTTATTTCGGAAAGACAACAAAGAAATAACTTTGGTGTTCAATATTTTATTTTCTTGATTTATCGTCATCAGGATTCTCCATCGGCTGGCATCGATTACAAAATAACCGGTACGGACAGCGGCATTACCCAGATTAGTTTGCAAGGAAGTGATCACCAGTTGCCGGCCTTGCTGAAATTTCTCAACCTTAAAATAGACATCGGCAAGGCTTTCTGCAGGATTTCCCGATACCTTGCCAGTCGCATCCGCCCACTGCAGCGTATAAGAGTCCAAATCGGTAGTAACAAAAATCGTATCCAGGGAATTTTCCTTTGCTTTCAGAGTAGCCGTGCGTGACGACACCCCGAAATAATGTTCTGTGTCGAAATACAAGTCTGCAGTAGTTTGATCCCAATCTTGTATCTCCAGATTGATTTGGGCCGACCGATTATTAGCGGCATCGTCAGGGGTAGGCCACCCAGGCCCCGCCACTCCCTTCACCGTGAAAATATAGCAATGGTTCCTCAATATTTGGCCGAAACGATTGTCCTGATTATCAGGATCGAAATCGACCCGGTAATAAGTAACCTTATCGCTTCCTCCGAATTTTCCTCCGATCACAAGGCATGTTGCTTCTTTGATCCGGTCGGCAGCAGCGGTAGCAGCAGATTCCGGTAAGTACAACCGGGCGACCGAATCTGTGGCCGACACCCCGATAGCATCGGTATCGACATTGGCCTCGCTATCGGCAGGAACCTGAGGAGTTAGCGCAGAGGTATCGGTGCGGGTGGGAATCAACTGAAAACGATTGTTCGCCCTGAAAGCCTGAATACTGACCAATTCAAACCGATCGGTTGTACTCAGCAGAACATCGGCCCTGGCAACTGCCCTGAGCATCCGGATACCGCTGATTACGGCCGGTTGATCGACTCCCAGGCCATTCGGCAAGCGACAGGATCCGGCCATAGGCAATACAGAAGTCAAGCCCTCTGTTGTGAACCCGCCTTGTATCCGGTTTCTCACCGCCTCCATACTCTGGCCCTCGATGGGGGCATTGGCCGATACCTCCTCGGTTGCATTGGCTACAATATATAAATCCAACGGGTGGGAAGAAGACAACAAGCGAACCGTAAAAGAAGTGCTATTGTCCGAATTGCTGATGGAAATTCCAGGCACACGGTATTTGAACAACCCCTCTTCAAATACTAAAACCTGTATTTCCCGGATGACCGCTTCGGTATCGCTGGCCCGGCCTTCCCCACGGCTATGGTAGGAAGTACGGGGAGTTGAAACGACCATCCTCACCGTAACCCCTTCATCTTCCCGTTTCAAATCATCTGTCGATAACTCCCGTTCGGAACAAGCCACAAAACAAAGCCACGCCATTAAAAACAGAAAGGCATTTTTTAAATCATTTGTCATATCGTTTTATCTTATATTGCTATGGTTAACGTAAATCAAGCAAAGGGGTTATTCCAGAAACATTAATTAACAAATTAAAATTAATTAAACCTAAATGATAACACCAAAAGTCAAAACATAAGAAATTTATAACTAAAAATATATATTCCAGTAAAAACTTATAATTTACAAATGATAAAATCTAAAAACATGAAAAAAATCCGATTACTATTTCTGGGACTGGCTGTAGCCCTGTTATCAGCCTGTAGCAACGATGCAGAAACGTACGAAGAAGGTTCTATTCCCGACCATTCGGACGGCACGGAAGCCTTTGCCACATTCAAAATCAAAATACCGGCAGGAATTCCATCGAAAGCAGTAACGTCCAAAGCCACCGATCAGGGAATACCGGCCGAGTATGATGTCAAAACCTTGCATATCTTTATTTATGACTCGGTTTCCCCTCATACCCCCACGGTTAAAAGCTTCAGTATAACAGACAACACCCTCCAGAAAGAGTCCGAAACAGTCTGGAAAACAGCAACGCCGATTAAAACGCTGAAAGCTTCAAAATACATCTTCGCAGGAGTAAACCTGACGCCCGCAATTGTCAATGACATTACCGGCAAAGGCTTCGGTGCTTTCAACTATAAAGAATTTCCGCAACAGGTCAGCGATCTCGCCAGCGCGACTAACGGTTTTGTTATGTTCAATACAGCCTACCCTGCTGTCATCAGGGCTGAATCTCTTCCTGCCTCTCCGGAGGCTGCCGGAGCAACCCCTATTACGATACCTGTCTCCCGTGTAGTTGCCAAAGCGGCAGCTTTCGAAGGACCTGACTTTGTCGTAAACGGCGGAGGCAAGATGCGCAACCTGACCTATGGCTGGAGAAACATCAATAAACAATTTTATTTCATCCAAAAAATAGAAAACGGAATTGTCAAAGATTACAACTGGGATAGTTACAACGCCAATGATTTCGTCAGAGGTACGGACACCCTTGCTTTCAACACTGCCGGAAGTACGCCTACGGAATTTTCTTATGCGCTGGAAAATGCCTTGAATTTCGTAGAGGGAACTTCACAGATGGATCAGGCGACATTTCTAAGCATAAGAGGACAATTCCAACCCGATACCATTATTCAGGTAACACCGGGCAAGACCCCTCAAACCGGCGCAGATTTCGAATCCATAGCCAACCCTAACGATTACGGCACCTTTTATGTGGTCCGCACCGACGACGGCATCATCAATTATTTTATTTCTTCGGACGATGCACAGCAATTTGCAAATCTTTGCATTCAAGGAGCTGCCGGATTGCCTGCCCTTTCCGGAGTTTATGACCTTGCCGCCAACACCTACACCAACGGCCTATGCTACTACCATGTTTTAGTCAATAACAACGCCGTCGCCCCTTATTCCATCTACGGAGTATACCGGAATCAGTATTATCAACTCACGGTCAATTCCATACAGGCGCCGGGCAATCCCAACGACAATTTTGACAAAGGCGAAATCATCCGGCCTTCCACCTGGGTGAGCGTCGATATTGCCGTCCAAGATTGGGAAATCATTGAAGACAACGTTGATTTATAAGAATTTATGATGAGCAACTTGCGGACTGGAATAACCAAACAGATACTCTTTGTCTTGATAGGAAGTCTCCTGTCTGCAGGTTGCCTGCGCGAGAAAACTTCCGGATGCAGTGAAGGATTTATACTGAAGTTCAATTATGTCACCCCCTCCGGTCTTCCGGTCATCACCGAAATTCCGGAGACCGACTATTTATCGGTATTTATATTCGACGAAAACGGAGTTTTTCTGGACAAAGAAGAAGTTACAGCCGAAGGACTTACGACGGATTATCAAATGAATTTGCCTTTTTATGAAGGGAAATATCAATTTGTAGTCTGGGCCGGATTATCCCCCTGCTACCGACTTCCGGAATCGATTCCCGGACAAACCCGCCTTCAGGAATTTAATTTACATGTCCGGCAAACCGACGGCAATATCTCTTCACAACCCCTCACCCCGCTCTATTTCGGAAGCCACCCGCTTGTCGAAGCCAACCCTTCTTCGACAACCGTCGTCGATATCGGTATACATCAGTTGACAAATCGTGTGCTGGTGGCGATCCACCATACCGACGCGGAACCACAGCCGGAAATCCGCATAAGCGATAACAACGGAACATACAATTATCTGGGAGAAATCGTCCCCTCGGATACCCTGACCTATCTTCCCTACAATCTTCAATACACTGAAGCAACCTCCACCTGGACTGCCGATTTTACCGTCATGCGCCTGGACTCCGAAAGTAAAGCGCTCCTCACTATAAAAAATGAACCAGGAATTCCGGAATTTACGGCCGACCTTGTCCGTGAACTACTTAACGCCAATCCCTATCTTAATTTTGACACAGACCATGATTTCACCATCGAAATCACCTTTGGATACAGCAATATACCCGTCAGTATCACAGTCAACGGCTGGGAAATCATTCTGGACAATACAGCTTTCTTCTCATTCCTTTCGGATTAATAACGCCCCTATCGGATTGATAACAATATTTATTCATTATCAATAAGATAGAGCCAGAATCGTAAAAACCGGACAGAAAAAAAACCGTATAAACGAGCATGAACATTTTATTAACCGAAAAATCGATGAATTATGGAAACGAACACACCCCGCGAAGGGAAAATGACCAAATCAATTGAAAGCCGGACTTCCAGAATACCGTCCGGTTGCTATTTAACGGCTGCCATGGCAGCTATGGGAACATCGCTGATCCTGAAATGCTGCAAGAAAAACCACGCCGCTTTGTTTGTCGGACAATGGGCAGCTCCTTTTCTGATCATGGGACTTTACAACAAATTTGTAAAAACCCATGGACACGATCAGGAAGATCCCACAGCCCAGAAACCTGAACAAGAATAAAACGGTTGGAATCACGATTTGCAATTCAGGTGTGGCGGAAGCTTCCTGTTATTCTTGAATTGCAAATCGTATCTTTCTCCCTTTCCCGTCCTTCGTGCCTTCTTTCATTTAGCTTATTCCCCACCCCATTCTTAAACCTTAAGCGAAATCACTATATTTGTGGCCACAAACCAAGCCCGTGAAACAATATTTACGGGAAAAAACGAAATTATAATGGCCCGCACCAAACTACTGTTTTGTCTTTTATTGCCGATGCTCACGTTTCCCGGCTATGCCCGTCATCCTCTGAAAAAACAAATTCAAACCATCATCCGCGAAAAGAATGCAAGCGTGGGAGTCGCCGTCCTCTACGAAGGGAAAGAACTTATCGCAGTGAACGATAAACCGGACTATCCGATGATGAGTACCTTCAAGTTTCCCCTCGCCCTGGCAGTCCTCGACCGGCTGGAAAAACACCGGCTACCGCTCGATACGGAAATCTATGTCGGAAAATCAGATTTAAAGCCCGATACCTATAGCCCACTACGGGAAAAGCTTCCCGAAGGGGAATTTAATATGCCGGTCAGCGAATTGCTCCGTTATTGTGTTTCTCTAAGCGATAATAATGCCGCCGACATCCTGATCGAATATATCGGCGGTATACAAGCTCTCCAGCACTACCTGAATAAATTGGGAATAAGCGATATGGCAGTAGGGGCCACGGAAGAGCAAATGCACCGGGACCCTGAAAATCTTTTCCTGAACACCACACGGCCTTCTACATCTGCAAATCTAATGGAACGATTCATGGACAAAAGATTACTTTCGGCACCTTATCAAAGTTTCCTTGAACGTATTCTGACCGAAACCGCTACGGGTACGGACAAACTCAAAGGGCTGTTGCCGGCCGGCACGGTGATCGGCCATAAAACAGGCAGTTCCGACCGCAACGACAAAGGAATAAAGCTTGCCGACAATGACATGGGATTCGTTCTGCTTCCCGACGGCAAACGCTACACGATAGCGGTTTTTATTAAAAATTCCATAGAAAGCGATAAAGCCAATGCCGACATCATCGCCCGCATTTCTAAAGCCGTCTATGACTATTACAATAAAGGAAAGCAGGCCAAAAAGTAAAAACATCCTCATTCAAAATCGGATATTGGATTCCAGTTTCCACCAAGACCGGGAATCGATTTATATAGCACTATTTTTAGCCTGTAAACATCAGTTTGTATCTCGGGCAACAATTTCTGAATACAAAGATTCAACTAATATTAGAATTTCAAATATTATCCTTTTATTTGTTCTCTAAAAGATTTACCTATACCCATTATTAGTTTATCGCATTTTTCTTTTGTTTTTCTATTTCTATTGATAGTATTTTGTGCATCTGCTTTAGATATTATTTGTTGAACTTGTTCTCCATCTTCAATTTGTATTCTTATATCTATAAGCTTTAATTTTCCGAATTGGAATTGTTCAAATTATTCTATAAGTTGGATTAATTTCTCATAATGTTCTTCTTCTATTAATAGAAGGTTATCACTGATAGCGTTACGAGTAAGCCTAATTTGTTCACTGAAAGACGGTATTTGGTTAGGGTCTGCTTTTTGCCATAATAAATCAGCCTGTCGTTTTGTATATAATAGGACTTTCCATAAATCGTTATACAATTCAAACTGTTTCTCAGAATATCTAAGAAACTGGGATTTTGCTTTTTCCAATTCATTTTTTGTGTTTGCTAATTCAGAAGCATACTTTGTTTTTATTCCCTCTAATTCTTTCTCATGTTTATTATTATAAGCATCTAACAATCTTGTTGAAAGGAAAGTTCCGAACCATTTAGCCAGTGCAATAATCACAACACTTGAACCACCAATTGAAACAATAAAGGCTGTTGCTAACTTTACATATTCTATCATTTCCATATTTCAATAATATAATCTGTTATTCTGCATCCATGTATTAATACTATCTGGGTCAATGCTGCCAAATAAATATTTATTTTTTGATAAAAAACCAACTCGTTGTCCTCTCAAATATATGACAGGAGGAGTGGATGTATATAGGTTATAAGGACTTAAAGATGAGTAAGGACTACCATAAGTTGAATATCGATTCTTAAATGAAGTAGCGGAATAGATACTACCATATAAACCATATTCGCAGGAAATAGAATCTATATCGTATCTATTGAGAGAAAGTTTACCTAAGAATTGTCCGTCACTAGCAATTAAGAAGAACTCGCATCTTGCTATTCTATTATTGAAATCATTTATATTCATATATTTATTTTTTAATGATATATTGTTGTAATGGACTATTAGGTTTGTCAGGTATAGTCATAGAAAGAATACCTACTTCTAAAAGAGGATTTATGATATTTTTCTTAAATCTACTTCGGTTTGTTTGTCTTACAAGTTTCATTATTTCTTGGATAGAATGGGGTTCTGAGCAATACGAAATAATTTGCTCCGCAATAGATGTATAACGCACATCAAGCTTAGGACATTCTTGG
Organism: uncultured Odoribacter sp.; assembly: GCA_905204385.1. The sequence goes on from CAJKZL010000021.1 coordinate 11,785, forward strand.
GACAAGCTTGGGACATTTTTTGTTTCATTTTTGATACCGATACCTCTTTTAAACGCTACTGTAAACATCCCCTCCGTATGAAACTCCGGTTCAGGTAGGTTTGCTTTCCTCATAGCTTTCTGCATACGAGGAATACCGGATGCAACTCTTTCAACCAAGTGCATACGGGTAAATAAACCAAAAATTAACGGATTACGTGTCATGCTTTTATGCCCGAAGTTCTTAGCTACAACAGGTAAAAGTCCTCCGGGATTGGAAATCTCTACTCGGTCGTCAAACATTTCTATCATGATGCTTGCACCTTGTTCGTAATAATCACGATGTGACAAAGCGTTAATAATGGCCTCCTTAAACACGGTTAAAGGAATTTCCCAAATTTCTTCTCTTGGTCCCGCTCCCTCTATTTTATAGGCTACCTGCAATTTACTTTCCAGCCAAGCCATAGCCTGTAAATATTGCTGGTATAGTGAACCTTCGAAAGTTTTATCATCTATAATATAAACTTTGTTTGTTCCTTTGAAAAGAACACATCTTGTGACAGCGTGCGGGAACTTCCGTTCGGGTTGTTTACCGAAAAACATTGCAGCTCCAGCTTTGAACTGAGAATAATTATATATTAACCTGATAATCAATTTATATATCAGGTTTTGTCTTTTATTTGATACTGTATAGTTCCCATATTCTGTCGTTTTCCCAAAGGTTATTACTATTTTGCCCCACTGTCTAATGAAAACTTTTCATTTTGAGGTATGGCGTTGATGTTCCATAATGGGTACATTTGAAACCACCTCATAATGGCAAGGTCATAATTCTATCGGACATATCAAATAAATAGTGCCGTAATAAACTGAATCACTAAACAGTAGATTATCATAGTTCAGCCCTAATTATTACATCAAATATACTGCATATTAGAAAAAATGTAGTAACTTTGCGGCTGATAAGAGAATTGAAATGAATATAACGGAATATATAACTCGTAATGGCGGCTACATATCGTCAGCGGAAGCCAAAAAGGTATCACTCTATGACCAGTTAATGTATGGTACGAGAACCGGGCGGATTGTACGGGTGCGCCGAGGCGTGTGCGCACTCAATAACGGACTGGCCAAACAAATGATTGATGTCGAAACATTGGTGCCAGGCGGTGTATTGTGTCTTTATTCCGCATGGGCGTACCATGAACTTACGACTCAAATTCCACAAGCATACCACATTGCGGTAGAACGTACGCGCCGGGTAACACTTCCTATATTCCCGCCTATTGAACTCAGTTTCATGACACAAAAGGCTTACGAACTTGGAATTATAGAAGTAGAAATTGACGGTTTCAAAGTCAAAGTGTATGATTTGGAAAAATCGGTCTGCGATGCTATCAAGTATCGGAATAAGATTGGCTTGGATGTAAGTTCCGAAATATTCAATAACTATCTGTCACGCAAAGAACGTGACATTACCCGTCTCTATGAATACGCATCGCAGTTGCGTGTGGGTAAAAAAATTGATGAGTTGATAAAATTTATACTATAATGAGCAAGACATATACAAACTCCGGAAAATCGGTTAAGGAACGGCTGCTTAATCTGTCAAGAGTGGAACACTATAATCCGCAAATGATGATTTCCCGTTATATGCAGGAACGGCTGCTTTATCGTTTGTCCATCAGCAGCTACCGTGAACGTTTTATCCTAAAGGGCGGTGTGTTGCTCTACGCTCACGACCGTTTTGAAGCCCGTCCGACCTTGGATATAGACTTTATGGCGACCCGTATCAACAATGATAAGGAGAACATCAAACGAATTATCAAAGAAATATGCAATGTAGAATGTGTTCCTGACGGAGCCAGCTATGACGCTGATACTGTAGAAGCGGAGGATATAACGGTAAACAAGGAATATCACGGAGTTCGGGTTTCTGTCGTTGCCCATCTTGATACTGCCCGTCAGCGCGTATCTATAGACATAGGTTTTGGAGATGTCGTTACTCCTGCACCTCAAGAACTGGCTTTTCCGGCATTGATTGCTACCGTGCCGCAAACGGAGATAAAGGCTTATTCATTGGAAACTGTCGTTGCGGAGAAGTTTCATGCCATGATCGTGCTCTCTCTGGCCAATAGTCGTATGAAAGACTTCTTCGATGTCTATCGCATTTTGGTGACAGGCAGGGTGGACGATGAAATTCTGTCGGATGCCATTAAATCCACTTTTGCAAACAGGGAAACCGGTTATCGGGAGAATCACCCCTTGTTTACCGAAGAGTTTTTCGCATCAAAAGACCGCCAATCTTTCTGGAATGGTTTTCTGCGTAAAATAAAATACCCGGAATCCATAGATTTTCAGACTGTCGGCCTATTGATAAGAGAGCGGCTGCAACCTTATTGGGAATTACTGAGAGATGAGTAAGGAAACATTTACGAATTTAGGAAATGAACAAACAGCAATTAGCGAATAAAATATGGGCATCGGCAAATAAGATGCGTTCGAAGATTGAAGCCAATGAATATAAGGACTACATTCTTGGTTTCATCTTCTACAAATTTCTGTCGGAGCAAGAGGTTAAGTTCCTTTTGGACGAAGGACTGACAAAAGATGAATTTGCGAATGAAATTAACGAGGAGCATTCAGAAAATGTGGACTGGCTTCAAAATCGTATCGGCTATTTTATCGCATATGAGAATCTGTATTCCACATGGATTGATGCCAAACACGATTTTTCTGTAGCAAATGTTCGTGACGCACTTTCCGCATTCAATCGCCTT
>CAJKZL010000022.1 GCA_905204385.1 uncultured Odoribacter sp.
ATATTCAGTTGGCAGGCCACCGTACAAAATTGTATTGTCCGGGGGAATACGGCCAATACGAATGGTGGTGGTATCGTTGTGCGTCAGACTGCTTCGGTTTATTATAACTGTATCGTCGAAGGAAATACGGCTAAAGGTAAAGGTGGCGGTATCTGGTTTAAAGACGACAATAATCAGGCAGTCAATGCTGTCGTTTATAATATGACGGTGGTCAACAACACGGCAGGAGGAAACGGCGGTGGCGTCTATTTCGGATGGGCTGGACAAACGCTGGTCAATACCGTGCTGTGGGGAAATGTTTGCAAAGGCAAAGAGCAACAGTATGAAGCCAAGAGCGGAGTGACGCCGACCTTTACAAATTGTGCCGCTCCGGTGGCTTTGACGGGAAGTAATGTGGTTCTTACCCAGGATTCTTCCGAAATATTTGCCGAAAACTGGACTTTGTGCGAGGGATCGCCTTGTATCGACAAGGGAACCGATGTTGCCGGCCTGCCGGATACGGACGTATACGGGAACCGTCGTTGGAGCGGGGAGGCTTACGATATCGGGGCTTGCGAATATCAGATCCCCTTGCAATACGAAGCTGATGAAACTGGGGTGTTCTATGTGAAGAAAGTGAAAGAAATGGGACGGGGTAATTCCTGGGATAGCCCGATTAACGATTTGAATACTGCTGTCCAAGCGGCGAAAGCCTGGTCGGCCGAATATAAGAAAACGGCTCAGATCTGGGTGGCTAAGGGAACCTATGCCCTGGCATCGACTCTGGACATCAGCACTAAAGTAACTTTGTACGGAGGGTTTGCCGGAGATGAATCTCTGCTTACCGAACGTCAACTTAAAACCGGAGGGAAACCCTGGGAGTTCGGGAACGAAGTAATATTGGATGCGGGCAGTAAATTCCCGGCTGAGGCTATTTCTGCCGATGGCGTGGTTTTTGACGGTTTCACCGTGATGAATGGGAAAACTACAGGCACCGGGAACGACCATGCTCTCTGCGGTGCAGGTATTTATACCATGAACGGCGGAGTGGTGATCAGCAATTGTATTGTGAAGAAAAACTATTGCGAATCCGTCGGTGCGGGTATCGGCATTCGTACGAATACCGGAGATGTGCTGATTGAAAATTGTCTGGTGACTGCCAATACCGGAAAAAACAACGGCGGTGGTATCGGTTTGTATGGGAACAGCGCTACGCTTACGGTGCGGAGTTGTGAAATTACTGATAATCAAGGCTCCAACGGTGGTGGTGTATATGTGTTTAAAGGTAAGATTGAATATTCGGTCATCAGCGGAAGCTCCGGAACTACGGCAGCCGTCTATTTGCGCAGTTATGCCTCTTCTACGATCTACAATTCTCTGGTAGCTGAGAATACCATCACGGGAGAAGGAGGAGCGATATATTGTCAGACGGCTAATAATGCCGGGGTTTATAACTGTACGGTGGTCAAAAACATTGGTGGCGGATTGTATTATAAAGTGTCTCCTACCGATCTTCCGGTTGTGAATACGATTTTCTGGGGAAATAAGAAAGACGGGGAAATCCGGGAATTCAGTGCAGACAGCGGTCAGAGTGCAGAGAACGCTAAGATGACTTATACGGCTTATGACGGCACTGAAACCTACGATGGAGCCGGAAATTTGCACTTGACTCAGGAAGAAAGCGCTATTTTTGCAGAAGGATGGACCTTAACGATTCTTTCTCCTTGCGTGGATAAGGGAACCGAAATTACCGGAATCCCGGAAAAAGACCTGGCGGGCAATGCTCGTAAGTCCAACGGCATGATCGATATGGGCGCCTATGAATTTCAGGCTGCTCTGGATGAGTTCCGGATCGATTTCCAGAATGAGACGATTGCCTTTAAGGCAGATGCATCCAAACGGGTAGAATGTAGCGTAAGCCGTTCTCCCTGGACGAGTGAAGAATTCAGTTCCTTGATCGGACGCGAAAAGCGGGTCATCTATTGCCGGGCTGAGGGAGGTACGGAAGTGTATGAAATAGCCCTGCCGGGAAGATATTTCCCATCGGCTGAAATCGATTTTAGCTTGGAGAAATTGGTAAAAGTGGCTGAAAATACCACTTGGGAAATCCAGGAAATTCAAGAAACGGTGGCAGACAGTGCTAGTCTGACTTCTTATATAGACGAAGGAGTGCCGGGCTTTACCCTCACTCAGGCAGCTACTGAAAAGGCTTTCCGGACGGATTCGTTGTATCGGTTGCCGGCCCGTAAGACTGCTCCGGGCTTTACGGTAAGTTTCGCCGGGGAAAGACTGACGAGCGGGGACGGGAATATAGATATGACTTTGTACGAAGCAGGGAAAGACTTGAAAGAATGGCAGGCGTTGACTGCCGATGCTTCCATCTCTTCTCTGATTCCCGCAACGGAGACAGAGTTTACGCTTTATGTCAGGGAGAAAGCTACTGCAACGGATTTTGCATCCCGCAGCCAGTCGTGGAAGCTGAAAGGGCGCCCTGCTGCTCCGCTGTATTCGGTTCATTTTGCCGACAGTACGACTCAGGAAGTGGTAACTTCCACCGTAGAATACGATACGCTGAATACCTTTGCTTCGGTCAGAAAGGGAGAGGATGAGCGGCTGAAGCTTCAGCCTGGCCATACCTATTATTTCCGGATTGCCGCTTCGGAGGAAGAACAGGTTTTTGTTTCCGTAGTGGATTCCCTGATAGTTCCTGCGGTGACGGATATCCGGCAAATCCGCATTAATTTCAGTGAAGAGAAGCTCGAAGGACTGAATGAATATGTTTGTTGGAAGGTCGATGGAGGGACGGAAGCCCAGGCCCGGGAAGATATTTCGGCCATCATTTCGAAAGAAGGGGATGTCCGGTTGACGCTTTATGTGCCGGGAGGAGTAGCTGCATTCGCTACCGAAGCGTATACCCTTACCTTGCCGCGACGGGAAGCGGCTCCGCAATGGTCTATCAGTTATACCGACGAGGTCATTATCGATGCCGTCGAACAATTGACGCCCGATAATTGGGAAGTAAAATTGCCCGGAGCGTCCGAGTATAGCCGTTTCGACGAGAGCGGTTTGCTGACTTCCCTGATTCCCGTTGCGAGAGAAGAGGATAAAGTGCTTTCTTTGCGGACAGCGGCAGCGGTGGATGCTTTCCATTCGGAAGCTTGTGAAGTGATTTTGCCGGCCCGGCCGGAAACTCCTGTTATCACGGTAGATTTCAGCAATGAGCGGACCCGGGAAGTTATTCCTTCTTATGTGGAATATTCTGTGTTGGACGATATGGAGGCTGCCCAGTTGGGTGGGGACACTACTTTGTTGCTTGAACCGGGTGTGGACTTATACTTACGGGTAAAAGCTACAGCAGAAAAGTTTGCTTCTTCGATACAGAAAGTAACGGTTCCGGATCGTCCTGCCATTACAGAAGTGAGCATCGATTTTGAAAATCAGAGATTGCTCGATTTGCCGGCGGCTACGGTTTGGCAGGTGAACGACGGTGAGGTGGCCCAAGCCCGGGAACAGCTCGGGGAGATTATTCCTGCAGCCGGTCAGGCCGATGCTACATTGAAAATTTGGGTGCCTGAACAGGAAAATAGCTTTAAGTCGGAGGTAATTGCGCTGAAGTTGCCTGCCTATCCTGCAGATCCTAGGTTGCAAATAGATTACGACAAGGAGGAGTTTGTAGGAATTGCCGATCATATGATGTGGAATTATAAAGATACCACTTATAGGGCTGCAACCGATCTTTCCGGTCTGATTCCGGCTTATGGCGAAGAGGACCTCAGTATTTCCGTATGGGTAGCAGCTTCCGATACCAGTTTCCGTTCGGTTGGCGAAACCCGGATTGTGTTGCCGGCACGGAAAGCGAATACCGGTCTTTATACCATCGATTTTATTTCAGAAACGACACAGGAAGTGATCACCGACGAGATCGCCTATCGTTACGACGCTCCGGATGAAAACTGGAATACCGGTAGTCAGGAAGCAATCGGACTCCGTCCCGGCGTAAACATATTGTTAAAGCGCAAGGCGGATCCTGCCAACCGCTTGTTCGCTTCGGCTACAACACTCCTGGAAGTGCCCCACCGTCCCGTTATCACGGCCGAGGAGCAACTGGAAATCCGCTTGTCGGACGGAGAGTATATTCCGGAAATCCGGAATTCCTGGACCAATACCATAGAAGGAGTCCAAATCTCTATCGGCGATCCGGAAATTGCGGCCCTGAACGGATACCGGATTGTACCGAAAAAACAAGGAGAATGTAGCTTGATACTGGCTATGGCAGCCGTGGAGGACGAACATTTTGCAGCAGAGACTAAAACTGTAAATTTGCGTGTGATTTCCGATGGTGGCACAGGGGAAGAGTTGTCCATATCCAATCTGAAGATTGCCGGAAGAAGCGATATGGTTTTCCGGATTCCGGAACTCGACGGCGTCTCCGGCGTGGGATTGGTGGTATACAATCAGCGCGGAAAGGTAATATTCGAGGCAAAAGAGTATGGCCGTGATTTTGACATGGGCCATCTGGATGCGGGTACTTATTATTATGTGCTGACTTATCCGAAGGATGGAAAGAAGCAGACGAAGAAAGGATTTGTTGAAATTGTTCGTTAAGAAATAGAGAAACAATGAAAAAAATTGTGATGGCTGTTATAGCCTTGTTGCTGGCCGGGAGTGGCTATGCTCAGACCGAGATCTCCTATTCTCAATTGATAAAAAATCCGGTATGGATCAATCCTGCCGTTCAGGGACTCCACAAAGGAGTCTCCCTGGACCTGGCTTACCGCCGCCAATGGGAAGGCTTTGAAGGGGCACCGAAGACCATGGGATTCAATCTGAACAATTCCTTCGATAAGATTCATTTGGGGATAGGAGTAGACGGACATTTCGAGGAAGTAGGATTAAGAAAAAACAGGCGTTTCGGAGTAAACCTGAATACTGAAGTGAGGCTAAGCCGTGAATCTTTCCTGATGTTCGGCTTATCCGGAGGGGTGGATATGCGTCGTTATAAATCGTTCGGAGAGGCCACTGCCGAGGAAGATTTTTCGCAATACAGGAGTGAATATGAGAGGGAAAGATTCGTCGGAGGCTTCGGCCTGGCCTATCGCTGGAAGGGTTTACTGGCGGGCGTCAGCGGTTCGATCACTGCTTTGAAGAAAGATGACATTTCGAATATGAATTCGGCGTACGTGCATGCCCGTTATCGCTTTAATCTGGGGAAAGACTGGATGATCGCACCTATGGCGCTGTATGCTTATAATAATTATTTCGAAAATTTCGGAGAAGCGGGCATAATGGGCGGATATACTCAATGGATCGAGGCGGGAGTTTCCTATCGTTTCGATCGCTGGGTGGCGGTGATGGTTGAATTGAAGGTATTGGATTTCCTGTCCATCGGTTACAATTATAACATCAATACAGGGAATACCTCGGACATTTCCGACGGTTCGCACGAATTCGGACTGAGGTTTGCTTTTAACCGGAAGAAATAGTTCCGCCTTATAACGTACGGCATAAAGGCTACTTTAGGCCGTATAGCACTGACAGAACCCCAAAAGTGGATATCGCACTTTTGGGGTTTTTTAATCACCTTAAGCTTTCGGTCGCCTATTTTTTACCTTTTTTTCCGGCTTTTCTCAATCGTATGCACAATTATATGTTTATTCAGTTCTTTTTTTATTTCAGTGAAAAAGTTATCTTTGTCCGGTTTGTGCGCTAAATAAGTGGCGATTAGCAATATATTAATCTATAAAAGCGATAAAAATGGTATATTCACAGGAAGTACAACACATGTGCGTTGTCAAAAAAGGTCCTAACCATGGACCGGCTCCTATTCCTGAAGAAGGAAAATGGGTGAAGGCAAAAGAGATCAAAGACATCTCAGGTTTAACTCACGGTATAGGCTGGTGTGCTCCCCAACAGGGAACTTGTAAGCTGACTTTGAATATCAAAGAAGGAGTGATCGAAGAAGCTTTGGTGGAAACCATCGGTTGCTCGGGAATGACGCATTCGGCTGCTATGGCTGCTGAAATTCTGCCGGGAAAAACTTTGCTCGAAGCACTGAATACCGACCTGGTGTGCGATGCGATCAATACCGCTATGCGTGAATTGTTCTTGCAGATTGTTTACGGACGTACTCAGAGCGCTTTCTCTGAAGGAGGTCTGGTGATCGGTGCCGGGTTGGAAGACCTGGGCAAAGGTCTGCGCAGCCAGGTGGGAACGATGTTCTCTACTAAGGCTAAAGGTGTGCGTTACCTGGAGTTGGCCGAAGGTTATGTTACCCGGCTGGCACTGGATGAAGACGATGAAGTGTGTGGATATGAATTTGTCCGTCTGGGCGTTATGATGGACCTCATCAAGAAAGGTACCGATGCGAACGAAGCTTTGAAAAAAGCGACTGCAAACTATGGACGTTTCGCCAATGCAGCTAAATATATTGATCCACGTCACGAATAATACAGGAGGAACATACTATGGCAAAAAGAGAAGTAAAATTTGAAAGTCAGGATCGTCGGATCAATCAGATCAATAAAGTATTAAACTCCTATGGCATCGCATCGATCGAAGAAGCAGAAGCTCTTTGCGACGCAAAAGGGATCGATCCTTATCTGGAATGTGAACAGACTCAGAATATCTGTTTCGAGAATGCAAAATGGGCTTATGTGGTAGGTGCTGCCATCGCTATTAAAAAAGGTTGTAAAAATGCCGCCGATGCTGCTGAAGCTATCGGTGAAGGACTCCAGGCTTTCTGTATCGCCGGCTCCGTTGCCGACGATCGTAAAGTGGGCTTAGGCCACGGTAACCTGGCTGCGCGGCTGCTGCGTGAAGAAACCCAGTGTTTTGCATTCCTGGCAGGCCACGAATCTTTCGCCGCTGCTGAAGGAGCGATCAAGATTGCCGAAATGGCCAACAAAGTGCGGAAAAACCCCTTGCGGGTGATCCTGAACGGTCTGGGTAAGGATGCAGCTATGATTATTTCCCGCATCAATGGATTTACCTATGTACAGACAGAATTCGATTACTATACCGGAGAACTGAAGGTTGTGAAAACCAAAGCTTATTCCGATGGTCCCCGAGCAAAAGTGAACTGCTACGGAGCCGATGATGTACGCGAAGGCGTGGCCATCATGTGGAAGGAAGGCGTGGATGTTTCCATCACCGGAAACTCGACCAATCCTACCCGCTTCCAGCACCCGGTTGCCGGTACCTATAAGAAGGAACGGGTATTGGCCGGTAAACCCTATTTCTCCGTCGCTTCCGGCGGTGGTACGGGCCGTACCCTGCATCCGGACAATATGGCTGCAGGCCCCGCTTCTTACGGTATGACCGACACCCTCGGACGTATGCACAGCGACGCCCAGTTCGCCGGTTCATCCTCTGTACCCGCTCACGTAGAAATGATGGGATTCCTGGGTATCGGTAACAACCCGATGGTAGGTGCCACCGTTGCTGTCGCCGTATCCGTGGCTCAGGCATTGGCTGAATAATCAGAAAGTTACAAGCTTTATATCAAGAATCCTGCTGGTTTGCTCCGGCAGGATTCTTTTATTTGTACTTGTCCAAGTGATTAGTAAAATAGATGTTCGACCGTTTCTGCTTGAAGATGATTTATACTCCTTTTTATTATTTTTCCAAAAATCGTATTTATTCTTCCATTGTTATATTATAACAATTACTATATTTGCAAAAAGAGCCTATGAAACAGACGATTATCGATGAATTGAAGCAGTTTTTTACATGCCGGCCTATTGAAAAAGCATGGGTATTCGGTTCTTATTCGCGTAGTGAAGAAACGGAAGATAGTGATATTGATATATTGGGTCGTTTTATAAAAGATGCTAACATTACACTTTTTAAATATGTCAGTATCGCTAATGCTTTACAGGAACTACTACACAAAAAGATTGATTTAATGGAAGAAGGACAATTAAAAGATTTTGCTAAAGATTCAGCAGAACAAGATAAAATTCTGATCTATGAGAGAGAAGCCTAAGGATAAAACAAGATTATTCCATATATTGGAAGCGAAATTCAGGATGAAATTATGCTGATATCTTTTTTTCCTATAGCTCTGTTTTTAATGGGATGGTGTATTGTGGATATTCTACATCAACGGATCAGGAAAGATTTTAAAATCCTGTTGATTATCGGAGTCATTTTGCTCACCTTATTAGGAGTGTTGATTTACTATTTATGGTTGAAACCGAATATTGAAAAGGGATGGTTTTCCATGTAGGGTAATATTTTTGCAAAGTTCGCCTTGTTGTAGTAGTTTTTGAGTATATTCGCGTAAACGATTCCTTGGGATTGGAGCATGGAAAATATAACGAAGGCACTGAAAGCGAAATCCAACATGAGCGATAATGCTATCGATGAGTTGTTCAGGCATAGCGTATTATTAAAGTATCCTAAAAAGCATATTTTAACTTCCTCGTTTCAAAAGGATAAGAATTTCTATTTCCTGGAGCAGGGAATAGCCCGTTCTTTTTGTGTGATCGATGGCAAAGAGGCCACTTCCTGGTTCAGTCTGGAGGGAGATATTGTTTTTTCCACCAACAATTTCTATGGTTATATAAAGGGATATGAGCATGAAAAGGTACAATTGCTGGAAGACTCGCTTCTTTATGCTATCCCTGTAAAAGTCTTGGAAACATTATACCTGACGAATATAGAAATTGCTAATTGGTCGAGAATTTTGCATCAGGAAGCATTTATTATGAATGAAAAACGTTTGATATCCCGACTGTATCATTCGGCTGAAGAAAGGTATTGCGAATTATTGGCCACGCGTCCGGAACTCTTTCGGCGGGTCAATTTAGGGTATATTGCTTCGTATTTGGGGATTTCACAAGTCACACTTTGCCATTTGAGAAATAAAATCAGATGATCGGTTTTCTTGTCATTATGACTGCCTGTTTTTTTAAGTACTTAAAAAAGATTTTAGACTCCGGTTGTTTATTTTGCACTTTTCAAATAAAGGCAAAATGAAGAATAATAACTTACCTTCTCTTTCTTCCGATCGGATAGTATGGGCTGATCTGCTCAGGTTTATCGCTATTTTCATGGTCATATGTATTCATTGTTCGGATCCTTTTAACGTTTCTCCGGCAGCGCGTGCCAATCCCGATTATAATTTCTGGGGGAGTATTTATGGAGCCTTCTTGCGTCCCTGCGTTCCTTTATTCGTCATGTTGACCGGTATGTTGTTGCTTCCTCTGCAACAAGATATGAGTCTATTTTATAAAAAACGAATGTTACGGGTTGTTGTACCTTTTCTGATTTGGTCCTTATTGTATAATCTATTTCCTTTTCTGAGCGGGTCGATGGGAATGGATAGCTCTATCTTGACGAAGATGTTTGCCTATGCTGGTGACCATCCTTCTCAATCGTGGGAAAGCAGTCTGCATAATATCTGTATGATTCCTTTTAATTTCAATGTATACACCATTCCTTTATGGTACATCTATATGTTGATCGGATTGTATTTGTATATGCCTTTTTTCTCGGCCTGGCTAAAGCAGGCTACAGACAGGCAAATCAGCATTTTTCTGATCATTTGGGGGATTACTCTTTTTGTACCTTATGGCAGGGAATTTATTTCAGGGGATCTTCTGGGTACCTGTGCGTGGAATAATTTCGGGACACTGTATTATTTTGCGGGCTTTAACGGGTATCTGTTATTGGGGTATTACTTAGGACGGAAGAAGAAGTTTGCGCAGGGAAAGACTGTACTGCTGCCGATTATCTTGTTCGGTATAGGTTATGCCATCACCTATATCGGTTTTAAAGATATGACCGCCCGGCCCGGAATATCGGAGGAACAAATGGAGCTGTTTTTTCTGTACTGCTCTCCGAATGTGTTACTCATGACACTGGCGGTCTTCCTGCTGATTCAAAGGGTACGAATTCATTCTCCTTTTGCGGTGGCCGTATTGGCTAATATAACAAAATGCGGCTTGGGCATCTATATGATCCATTATTTTATGGTGGGCGTGGGTTACCTGATCGTCGACCAAATCGATGTGCCTTTAGCTTTTCAGATTCCTGTCACGGCTATCCTTGTGTTTATGCTGTCGTGGACTATTGTTGCGCTGGTTTATAAATGGGTACCCCATTACGCCAAGTGGATCATGGGGTAAACATTTATCATTCGGGTTTTTGCCAAAAATACCGGTCGTCGGTGGTTTTGATTTCGGTCCAGGTATCCGGTTGATAACCGGGTGGAATGAGTGAAACGTAAAAATAACTATTCGCAGCATAATCGTTATTTTCGGTTTCGATATTCGGAGCACTCAGGGAATAACAACTCATGTAAAAGAGATTTTTAGCCATATATTGGTCCAGGTATTCCTCTTTGCTTTTGGGTTGATTGTTCCAATTGGCATCCGGATTTAAGATCAGCTTTTTCCCCGTCCTAAGGTATTCCCTTACTTCTGCAATACTCAGGAGATTGCCTTTTTTGTCCGTGACATAAGCATTAAATGTAGGGTCCATCCAAAGCCACTTTTTTAAGGTTTCGGAATAGACCGTGTTGATTACGTGACAGTCCGATTTCATAATTTTGGGTAAACAAGTGACGAAACGCGATTTAAATCCCATCGCCAGATAGCACTCGTTGAGAATGATGGCCATCATCCGGCAATTGACCCCTCTGTTTTCTTTCTGGCAGATTTTAATCAAATCGATGGCATTGCGAAGGGGAGGATTATCGGAGCTTCCGTCATGGCGCACAGTCTGATGTACCCATAGTAGCAGATTTTTGATTTTGGATATTTCATCCCCATCGCCTGCGATACTATCCAGATTGAAATAATGCCGAAGCTTGACCAAGGCCGGATCGGAGGCGGAAGTATAGATGAAAGAGGGAAGATTACGCGTCGTATCTTTTCGGTAGGCCGGAGCATTTTTTAAGATAAAGGGATAATCTCCCGTAGGACGCATTCTTTCCAGAAGTTCCGTGAAGCATTTTTCTTTGCGGATGGGCATTAGGTCAGGATCGTTCAGGGCATGATGATAAGAATCGTATCCTGCATCGACAGCCCATGCTAAATTTTGTATCGCTTCGTTTTTTTGGTCGAGAAGAGAGTAATAGCAGGCGATGTTGTAAAGGGCATTCGCTTTGATTTCTTTCATTTCTTCCCGAAGGATGAGGGGAACAGCCTCATAGTTCAGCAATTGTTTTTTGCAATATAGTATGGCCTTGTCATATTGTTTAGCAGTTACATATTTCTGGATTTCGGTTTGAATTTCTCTGTTTGTTTTCCAGAACTGTTGCCGTGCAGTCACTTTTTTATTCCAGTTCTTGGTCACATCGTAAAGATAATAAGGATTTTCCCGGCTTACCCGGATATAATATTCACCTCCCCATTTACTGCTGCCTTTTGTCCGGAATTTATAATGAAGCCAACAATTTTCCTGGATGTCATATTCCATATCCGATTCCACTTTTCGGCTCGGATTCCGGCAATCTCCCAATGTATATTCGGAGAAGGTGCCATCGGGTTGCCGGGTGTAATATCCGTAAGAAGTGGGTAAATTCCCTTTTACCGGATCCAGTTCAAAGGCGAAAAAAGAGGAATCGGGCTGAAATACTTTATAGTAGTTTAATAAGATTAAACTGTCCTGTTGAAAATGGATTAAACGCCACATGCCTGTTAAAGTGTTCGAGTGATAAATATCCGGGCGGATACTGCCGGAAAATACCTGGGCCTGGAGAGATAGGGATACTAAGCAAAATAGAAGGGAGGGGAAAAAATCCTTTGTTTTCATATTTTCGTATGTTTATATGTTAAAAACTAAGCTAGAATCCGGGTTAACCGTAAATGCTTCGAATTGCTTTCAATAGGATAAACTCAAAATTAATTTAAATTAAACTATTTTCAAAGAAGTAGGGATTGATTTTGCATTGATTTTACATTGACTGTTAAAAAATAATGCCATACCTTTGGCCTTTATTCAGATCAAAGCATAAAGGCCGGATGAAGAAGCAGTTTTTTTATAACATGGAAGCGGTATTTAAAACGTATTACGGCTCATTGTGTTATTATGCTTCTAATTATATAGAGGATCCCGAGATCATCCAGGATTTGGTCCAGGATTTATTTGTACGCATGCTTGAAAAGCCGCCTGTCTACGAAGCCACTTCACATTAGAGAAACTATCTATTTATATCGGTGAGGAATGCCTGTCTGAACGATTTGCATAGAAAGCTTAGGAAAGATCAGCATATCCAGTATGTTCAACGCACCCAGCCTGTGGCGGAAATTCCTTCGGAGGAGGTGCTGACCGCAGAGGTGTACCGACGGTTGAAAGAAGCTGTGGACCAACTGCCCGGCGAATGTCGTAAAATATTATACTTAAGTTATTTCGAGGGACTCGATAACGAATGTGTTGCCAATCGGCTTCATCTAAGTGTGAATACTGTCCGGGCCCAAAAAATGAGAGGCAAAAAATTGCTGAAAGAAAAGCTCAAACATCTTCTTCCCTTATTATTTCTGTTTCCAGAATTGTTTTGCTAGGCCTTTAGTGTAAAATTGTAATTTTTCGGTAAAAACTTTTCCTTTCTTTTAGTCTTTTTGAGCGGATCATTGTAATTATTATAAAAGAAAAGTGAAATCAAGGATTTGAAGATGGGCGAAAAGCAGGTGAATTTCAAATAAAAATTCATCGGCTTTCCGGCTGGCTTTAACGGACAAGTTCCTTTTGACGCTTAAAAAGATGAAAGCAATAAAATATCCTAAAAACCTCGATCGCTGGATCACTCATTTCGTAACCGGCGAACTGACGGAAGAAGAAGAGTCTGCCCTTCAGGAATGGCGCGGATTTTCAGCAGAAAATGAGGAGCTATTTCTGAAATTGACTTCCGTACAGCATTTTCAGCGGGAGGTCGGTAAGATGAGCGTCTGGTCATGCGAAGAAGGGTGGAGACGGGTACAGCAAAAAACGGCCAGGAAAAGAAGGAAAAAGTACGCTTGGCGGATTGCTGTTGCGGCTATGGCCGTATTGTGTGCAGGCTGGAGTGGCTTTTTACTAAGACAGTCTTATGACGCTCGGTCAATGGCGAACGGGGAAGCCGGCCGGATGCAGGCTGTTCGGTTGAGCCGTAGTTCGGGAGAGGTGTATTATCTGGACACGCTGAAAAAGCTGACGTTGAATCAAACGGAAATGGAAGGTGATGACCGCGGAATGGTTGTAAAGTATCGGTCTTCCACGGCGATGGAAACACCGGAGATGAATATGATTGAAGTGCCTGTCGGGGCGGAGTATAGTCTGGTGCTGGCGGATGGGACGAAGGTATTGTTGAATGTGGGCACGACTTTTCGGTTCCCGGACAATTTTTCCGGTCAGGCCGCCCGGGAGGTTTATCTGGAGGGAGAAGCTTATTTCGAAGTGGTTTCCGATTCTATCCATCCTTTTATGGTTCATCTGGACGGGACTACCGTAAAGGTTACGGGAACCTCGTTTAATGTCATGGCTTATGCCGATGCCGACGAACAACAGACTACTTTGGTAAAGGGAAAGGTGACGGTGAGAGAAAATCGTTCGGGGCGGGAAGTGGCTTTAGTGCCGGGCATGCAGGCCGCTTACCGGAAAACTTCCGGTGAGATGGAGGGTCGGACGGTGGATGTCGGTTATTATACTGCCTGGAAAGAGGGATTGTTCGCTTTCCGGGAACAGCGATTGGAGGAGGTCATGGAGACCTTATCGCGTTGGTATGGATTCGAATATTTCTTCCAAAATCCGGAGGCCAGGGACTTTATCTATACCGGAAAAATAACACGCCATCAGAACTTGCAGGAAGTTTTGGACAATTTCCGCCTGACGGAAGAATTGGATTTTAAGGTAAAGGAAAATACAGTGATAATCAGAACCCAAAACTAACCGGTCCTTGTATCGGAAGAACCGGTCGGTCAAAGTGTTAAACCATATAGAGTAACTGTTTAAACACAACAAATTTATGAAAAAAAATGGAAGGTGGGAAAAAATTTTTCGCATTATGAAATGTACGATTTTCCTGATGCTGTTTTTTGTCTTCGGACTTCGGGCAAGCGTTTATTCGCAACTGGACGCGGTCAGTCTGCGGATGAAGGAAGCCTCGTTGGTCAGCGTTTTCGATCAGTTGGAAAAAATAACCGGCATGAAGTTTCTTTATAATGCTGCACTGGTGAAAGAGAAGGGCCGGGTGGATGTCGAAGCGGAAAACAAGCCCTTGGGAGAGGTATTGACTGAGGTATTGACACCTTGTGGTCTGGCGTGTTCCTTGAATGGGAAGCAGGTGGTGATCCGGAAAGCCCAGCCCGAGACACCTCAGCAAAAAGCGTATACGGTAAAAGGAAAAGTGACTGATAAGAAAGGTCGTCCTTTGCCGGGCGCTACCATCCGGATCGACGGTACGACGATCGGTACGGCTACGGACGAACAGGGGTTGTTTGCGTTGACTTTGCCGGAGGAA
>CAJKZL010000023.1 GCA_905204385.1 uncultured Odoribacter sp.
TTATGCCATTGCTTGGGCATTTGGGGAGTCTTAATCGGCATCTTTTTTTCCTCATTTTCGGTGGCCAACAGCCGGGCCGTTCTGTGCATCACTTCCAGGTTCAATAAAGGTTCGATCCAAAACGGTATAGGTTCTGCTCCAATCAATTTTGCTTCCCGGATCTGCTCTACAAATTCCACCTCGGGCAAATTGCCATATTCGCTCACCGCACTACGGGTCGGAACCTGAGTATCGAAATAAACATCATACCAAAGGTGCAAACCTGCAGCCCGATGCCGGGCCTCGAATTTCCCGGCATCCGGAAATACTCTTTCCATTCGGTAAACCTTCAGATTTGTATTGGCTAAATCCAAATTCTCAATGGCAGTTGTCACTCCGCTGCGAGTAGCGACCACTTTCAACCGTTCAACGGCATCTTCCTTCAATTTGACACGTACATGTCCCTGAATGACAGGAAACTCCTCTTGTTCCGTTCCGTCCACAGAACCGGAAGAGGGCTCCGGAAGCACTTCCCTCTCTTCCTGACAGGCAGAAAAAGAAATTAACAGGAATATTAAAAAATATAGTTTTCTCATACTACTCGATATTTTATTTATTATTTCGTTTCATGACTATATTAGCCATTGTAATGTCATAAATGTTTACAGCTTCTCTGTCGATTGTTCCTGTAGGACACAATGCGCCTCTAATAGTCGCTCCATCGGTTTTCCAGCTACAGGAGGTATAAGCCTTATCCCATATCAAATCTACTTTTTCCGTTGACAGATAGCCCCCCTGATAGAGGAAGAAGACATTGTCCATATGATGTCCATACGGTTTCCCCGCCCAATGAGAGGGAGAAATATCTACCATCACGGCCTGGAACATAGGAACTGACATTTGACCCGTTTTCACATCATAATCGATGGCGATATTGGCGGTTTCCCCACTATTTCCTAATCCTTTGACGGTGATAATCAGTCTGTTCAAATAGTTCCGGTCTTGTTCTTCCATTGTATTTCCACCTGAAACCTGCACCGTTAAAGTTTTATCGGATGTAGTCAACGTATATTCTCCCATCAGTTCATCATACAACTTGGTAAAGTCAAAGTCGTCATTTATGATATTCAACACCATCGTTGTATCCACTTCCGCCTTTTCAGCATTTGCAATCTCGTCCAGGTAAAGCGTATATTTGCGATTTTTGTCGACAATATCATTGTCATTCAAAAGAATTTTAATGCTATCGGAAGTGACACCTACCGGCAGCGTGATCAGTCCTCCCTGCAAATCCAGATCCGTTTGATTTTCTTCCTTTACTTTTACTTTAAGAGTGATCGGTTTTTTGGCTACTCCTTCCACCTTTACCGGAACATAAATGAACTTGTCGCTTTCCAGCGCTTTCCGTTCCTGCTCGGCAAATGAAACATAAACCGGAGTGTCGTCGTTGACGATTGTCACCTTGCAGGCACCGTAAGAACCCGATATGACAGCATTCACCGGTTCCGTTAATTCCATATGAAACGCCCGGTTATCGTTAATATCGATATCATCGACGATCGTTACCGGAATATTCACAACGGTATTTCCTGCCGGAATGGTAAACTCAGTCCGGGGAAGTATAAAATGGACTCCTTCCAGGGCAGAAGCATTCCCGGGCTTTACCTTAAAGGCAACATCCCTGTCGAATATGCGGGTCAAATTCACTTTCAGCACTAATTCACCTTCATCCTCGCCGATGGAAACCAAGGTCTTTTCAAATTCGATGCTAGGAAAACCTTCGTCGCTCTGTATGGTGATCCGGCAGACATCTTTTCCTTCTACCACGGCAGCTCCTTCCACCGATAGCAATTCCACATAAAAATCACGGTCGGGATTCACCTCCAAATCGTCCATCAGATTCACTTCAAAATATCCTACCGAAGATCCCTTGGCAATCACGATCGATTTAGAAAGGAAACTGTAATGAACCCCTTCTATAGCCCCCGCTTCGGATTTTACTTCTACGTTTACCTTCATATCGTTAACTGCGGGTTGCGACAGAACTACCGGCACCAGCAGGGGAGTGACATTTTCAAAGGCCTTGAGGTGCAAAGTGCCGAAGGCCGCTGTAATCTTACCTCCTGCAACCTCCTTGACGTCCGAATCATCGCATGCTCCCCAGAAGATAGGGAACAGGCAAAGCATTAATATATAGCTGATATATCTTTTCATATTTCTTATTTTTAGTTATTCCGGTTTAAAGGGTGACTTTAAAACTCAGTAAGCCCTCATAAGGAACAGAAACTCCGCCTTCGCTCACACAGATGACAGTATGCTCGTCTACCACAATTGCATCCATATTGCCTGTAAGGAATTTGTAATCCTTATATCCCAGCACTTGCAACAAAGACCGAGGGGCTTCCCAACTTGCGCCCATATTATCGGAAATCTGAACAGTCATCCCGGAAGAAAAATCCGGAGAACGATAGATATACATTTCCTTTCTGGCTTTTAAGTCGGCATCGAATCCTCCGGGAGTCGAGGCTAAAGCGAAATTGTTTCCCATTACATTCCCATCGGAAGTAAAATGTACCAAACGATTATCTGGTGTCTTCACCGTTGCACCGGAAGAGATATAGCCTTGATTTCCGGTATTGATATTGGTTTCGACGGGTTCCGTCCAGTTTTCTCCCCAATCTTCACTAATGGATATTTTTCTTGAATTGCCACCACCATTATGACCGATATACATGATCAATTTCCCGTTGTCTTCGATCAAATTGGCATAGCGATTCCGGAAGCCCGGGAGTGGATTTCCCTGCACCCAGGTAGCACCTCCATCCGTTGAACGGACGGTTGCCAAAGTACCGACCCGGCCATTGGTCCCCTGAACCGTAAAAATCAAGTCGCCCGCCGAAGTTTGTATGCCATGTCCTCCGTTGGTAGAAGGAATGTAATCTCCCATATCGCAAGCTATTTCCCTGGGCGCCGACCATTGGTTACCGCCGTCTTCTGAATAGGAATACATTATGGTATAATCCCCTTCCGCTTTGCCTGTCCGGTCAACTGTGTAAATCAGATGGATTTTGCCGGTATTGTCCGTCAATACAGAAGGTCGCATATTAACGCTTCCATCTCCGCCCACAATACGGTTCAGTTCCGACCAGGAATCTCCGCCGTCTGTCGAACGCTTGAGTACAATATCCGTGGCGTTTGAACGAACCATACCTTCTACGGCTTCTTGCCGCAAATTCTCTAACCGCCCTTCGGCAAATAAAAGAATCTCATCATTGTGCTTCGTCAATGCCGGGGCCTGAATATTCTGATAACCACTTTCCTGCTGAGCGGCAACTACGGGTACTTCTTCGTAGTCGCCCTCGATATACAAATCATAAAAATGTACTGCATTGGTCCAGGGGCGGAACATCAAAGGATGACTATGATCGGTCGGTTGCAAATTTTCAACCCATATGGTCGTCCCATTGACCCGGCAATAAGCAAACCCATTGACACAAACCAACTCATACTCAAAAGGTTCTCCGGGTTCAAAAAACAAGTAACAAGGTTCATAGCTGTCGTCCGAAATCGTCCCGCTGGCTTCATTGCGGAAAAAGTAAAATTTCGGTGCTGCCATCACATTGGAGTATTTGGTATGTTGCTTGTCGAATCCGGCAATCCCGCGTTTACTCCATCCGGAATTGCCTTCATATACAAAATTGCAGCGAGTATCGTGTCCTAAGCTTTCGATAGCCATTTTGGCATATACATACCATTTTTTATCGGCCCCGAATTCCAGAAAAGGACGGGAATACAAGTCATTACACTCATAGCTGAATTTATTGCCGCCAAAATTATCGGCATCATCTAATTGGTAATAATTTTTATGTTGACGACTTCCGAAAAAGGCGTTTCCATGCCGGTCCAATCCATGATACCATGAATATTGTTCAGTAGATATTTCAGGAGCGAAATCAGTGAATCCCCGGGTGGATACCCGGTTGAAATCGGCAACACCATTTTTAATCAGATAGATGCCATCCGTTTTTTCCGCACTGAAAGGGAAAGGCATGGAATCCTGCGACCAATCCTCGTCCTCGTAGGGGCCAGGCAGAGAAAAATGTTGTTCGTCATAACAGCCACTCAACAGGAAAACCGCTGCAAAGAGTAGGCAAGTGCTTAATCTACTTATTTTTGACATATACATATGTTTTATCTTTTACCATTATTATTTCCATCTTTCCGGCTCGATCGGCAAATACCAACTGGAAGGATTCAGCAGGCGATTGTATACTTCGGCCCTTTGTTCCTTCGGATATTTGCGGGATACCGTCTCGGCAATGATTCCTTTTTTGCCCAGCACCTCCTCCTGCAACAGGAGGTCATACCAGCGTTGTCCTTCAAAAGCACTTTCACGGGCCCTTTCCCTGAAAAGCATGCCTTCCAGAAATTCTTTTGTTAAAGGCACCTTGTCCTTATCATATTTCAACATGCCACGGGACTGTCTTACAGCATTCAGCATTGTCAAAGCAGCTCCGGCATTTCCTTTTTGAATTTCCGCAATTCCCTTGAACAGGAAAGCATCGGCAATTTTATAAAGGTGGAAAGGAGCTATGCTGCGATAAGCTTCGCGCATGGCCTGCCCTTCTTCGTCGAGACCGATATATTTCCATATCACATCTTTACGGTTTACACGCATCCAACTGGACTTGCGGCGGACATCATTTTCTTCGTTAAAAATGGAATCCAGTATCTCTATATTCGGTTTCACCAGATAACGGCCGCCATCGCTTTCCACCGGGGAAGTAAATTCCTGCATCCGGGTAGTCTCGAATGCTCCCGTATAATTATAAATAAATGACCAGGCATTATAGGCTGCGTTTACTCCGTCCTGCGTATATTGACTGCTCCAGGTTGTAGCTGCTCCGGGGCTTGCATTATAATTCAGGACATAATTGGCAAATTCAGAAGCCTCGGTATATTGCCGGTTCCAAAGTGCCACCTCGCAAGCCAGCGTATAGGCTGCCTTTAAACTGATCCGGTCCACTTTTTGGTCGGCATTCAAACTAAAGGGAGGATCGTATTTATTGAACCAATCATCCTTGATCAAGCGCATCGCTTTGTTAACGTCACTGATGATTTGTTTCCATACCTCCTGTTTGTTCGCGGGCTGAAGCGCAACTGCCCTCAGTTGCTCATCGCTCAGTTCCATCGTCTTCAGATAAGTCGTATCTCCCGATTCATCGACAAAACAGATCTCTTCGGAAATATCGTCGGTGATCAAAGGAAAGCTTTCGAAAGTACGCACCAGTTGGAAATAACACCATGCTCTCAGAAAATAAGCTTCGCCATAAAACGGTTCCAGCGTGCTGGGAGTGATAACATCCGAAGGTTTTACCTTGCTTATATTTTCGAGATGATGGTTGCAGCGGGCTATGGCTTTGTATAAAAAAGCATAGTTGGTGTAAGGATTCAAAGCCGATACGTTGTTGTTGATAAATTCCGTGATATAAGCATCTTTTCCTTCACCGGCAATGACCATATCGGCACGGGCGGATCCCCACAGAAATAAGCGGTGGACTTCGGGAGCCAATGCTCCGTAAATACCCAGGGCTCCACCGTTTATGTCGTTGACATTATTATAATATTTACTGGTTTCCACCCCATTGGTCGGTGCAACATCGAAAAAGTCATTACATCCTACCAGTAAACTCATCCCTGCTATCAGGGCACTGATCTTCAATTTATATATCTTTTTCATCATTTCTCCTGGTATTAAATTATAATGCTAATTTTACTCCAAAAATATAGGACCGGGGATTCGGGGACATACCAGTATCCACGCCTCTCAACAAAGGATCTGTCGATGAAAATATTTCCGGATCGAATCCCTTATAGCCGGTAATGGTAAAGAGGTTATTACAATTCAGTGAAAGGCTCACCCCTCTGATAAACCCGGTTTTATTGCGGAAAGGAATATCATATCCCAAAGAAATACTCTTTAATTTCAGATAACTCCCATCTTCCACCCAACGGTCTGAAGTAGAAAAGTTGGCAGAAGGATCACCGTAAGCTGCGCGCGGTAAATAGCCGTTTCCCGGCTGGTCTTCGGTTTTCCACCGGTTGAGTACATTCACCGTCTGATTGCTATAATCGGACATAGAATTCAAGCGTTGGTCGAGCAGATTATACACTTCATTTCCGTAGCTAAAAGTGAACAGAGCTGAAAATGTGATGCCTTTATAAGATAAATTGGTTCCGAAACCTCCGTAAAACTCAGGTAGCGGAGAGCCGATGATCTGGCGGTCCAGGTCATTGATGATGCCGTCATTATTAACATCTTCCATTACGTAATCGCCGGCTTCGTACGGAGTTCCGTCTTTCCGCAGCAGATTTACATCGGAAGCTTTTCTGAAAACACCTTTCACTTTATACCCTAAGAAAGATCCCAATTCTTCACCATCCCTTGCAACTCCGGTATATCCGTCCATAACCTGTACTACATCGCCATTAGTAAGATTTTTAATCTTATTGTCCAGGGTCGATAAATTGGCAAACAAACTCCATTTGAATTTAGTACGCTGAAAAATATTGGCATTAAGCGCCAGTTCGAATCCCTGATTGATTACATCTCCGTTGTTTTCGTACTGCGGATCCAATCCGATCTCGATCGGAAGAGCTTTTTGCATCAATATACCTTTGGTCTTCTTGTAATAATATCCTCCTTCAATATTCAGGAGATTGTCGAATAAGCGAATTTGCAATCCCAGGTCGTAATTGTTAGTGATTTCGGGCTTAAGATCCTTGTTCTCGACATTTCCTAAATAGATACCTCCATAATAGTAATATTTCGTAGGTTTGTACATCCTGCACCAGTAATATCCCCTGATGTCGTGATTACCCACACGTCCCCAGCGGCCGTAGGCTGCCAGATTATGGTGACCGTTGTTGAAGAAGAGTGCGGTTGCTTCCGCTCCGGCATATAAATTCCAGGAACCGTCGGGACCGAAATTGGAAGAACGTTCCACGTTCAGATTGGCACCCAGGAAAATCCGGTCCCATAAATTCATTTTCCCATTCAGGTAAATATTCATCAAATGGTGTTCATAACGGTTGTTGGCAATAGAATCGGCTAATTTACCGTTGTCTACAGACACGATTTCATCGGTGGCGGCGTTCACTTTCCGGCCATAGATCATTTTCTCTTCATATTGCTCTAAATCGACTCCTAGCTTACTTTCATAATGAATATTCTCTGCCACTTTCCCTTTTTGCCCCAGCCATAAATTCAAATGCATGAGATATTCACTATAGCTTCGTTTGGAATTCTGGCGTTCGATATACCGGTCGGGCACAATTCCCTGAGCTTTACGGTGAAGCTTCTCAATAATCGAGTTATAGGAAACCATAAAATCGGCATTCACCGTAGTTTTCTGGGTAACATCCCAATTGGCTTTTATCACGGCATCGATCCGGTTGCCATTTTCTTTATTTCTCAGGTTATTTTTAAAGACGGAAGGATTACTTTTACCCAGCACATCGGCATCCGCCAAGCGATCGATCTTTATTCCGGAGTCATCATACTGATCGGTAGACATAAAAGGAGCTTTCGTCGCTGCCAGAAAAACCGGATTTACATCCCATTCCGTTCCTTCGTCATAAAAACGCGCTATCTCATAATTGTATGAAAAGAAATTAGAGATCCGGATTTTGGGCGTAATTTTATAATCGATATTAAAACGCATATTGAAACGTTGCTGTGCCGATTCGATAATCGTTTCATTGTCGCCGGTATAGCCTACACTGAACAAATAACGGGTATCACCGTCTCCTCCCTTCATTTTCAGTTGAAAATCTTTAAACATTCCATTCCGCTTGAACTCTTTCATCCAATTCGTGTTGTGGTTGTATTTCGGATGCTGAGGATCGAATACGGTATTACTTCTCAGTTCGGATTCTGCAACGCCCCGGCTCACCATCATATCGTAAAGGTAGGCTCGGAATTGTGAAGAATTCATCATGTCCAGATCGTAATCGGCTTGTGAAAAACCGATGCGGATCATGGCATCAATCTCTGCACTTCCATCGATACCCTTGTCTATGTTGACATTGATAATTCCATTGCCGGCCTTACCTCCATAAAACGACCCGCCATACCCGTCTTTAATGATTTCAATGTTGGTAATATCCAAAGGGTGGATAAAATTGATATTCGATTGGGAGATTCCTGAAGCAAAAGGGGATAAATTCCGGGTTTGGCGAACCGGTAGTCCGTCGATAATCACATAAGGCGAAGGAGATAAATTGACGGAAGTGATCCCGCGCAAAAGAATATTTCCGGCATTTCCGGTAAACCCGTTGAAGGCGGTGAAAACGCCTGGCGTTTCACCCATCAGGTTTCGGTCGAAAATCATAACAGCTCTTTGCTGCATGGTTTTTTTCCAGTCTTTTTTCATACCGATGGCATCCGGACCGGCTTCTTCCATCACCACTTTTAAAGTATCTTTTTGTCGGTCAGGGTTCAACGTCAGATTCTGAAAACCTTGTTTTTTCAAAACAAGTTGTTTGTCGGCAGGCACAGCAAGCTGAAAGACTCCTTCCTCATCGGTTTTAACGGTTTGGGCAGTTCCTTTCACGACCACCTTGACGCCTTCCAAAGGCAATCCGCCGGCATTTCGGATGATCCCGGTCACCGTTTGCTCCTGTGCGGATAGTATTCCCGGAATTGCCAGTAAATACACTAAGGATAACAATCCGGTCCTATATTTATTATCTATTTTCATATTCTTATATTACTTTAGAAATCAATACTCAGGCGTAAAATCTACAACAGGGATCAATTCAATCATATCCATCGGCATCGTAGTTCCTTTTGTAGTCATAAAACGCAATGTTACATCCTGGCGGCTCTTCAATTCAATGCTTCCCAGATTTTTATAATTCAGGGTTGTCCATTCTTCGAAATCGCCGTCCTTCGTCTCTAAATTGACATTGGTATTCACCACCTGGTTATTATAAATCATCGTCAGATTACAACTATAATTTACATAGTACATCATGCGTACTGTGTAGCTTCCGGGAACTACGTCGGGAATCGTCATATAGAAAACATCCCCCACCTGGGTGCCTGTAAACTGGCAAATAGGAGGTTTCGCTCTTTTGATGGTTCCTTGATGGAAACTGTTATAACTCGGATTCTCGATGATTACGGCCGGCAATTCAGCAAATACGTTTTGCTTATACCCTTTCTTGGCGTTATCCCTTCCATATAGATTCATTCTTACTTTTCCGGCAGTATGCTCGCGTATTCTTAATGGAACAGCCATAGCATGGTATATTCCATTGATCGCAGTCTTGTCGGAAGCTCCGAAATAATCTTTCTGGTTTGCCCACAATCGGTTATCGACATAATTAAAGGTGGTTGGCTCGTGCGGGTAGAGCGTCTGTATGGTCCGTCCATTCAGCTGTTGAACGTAAGAACGTTCTCCGGGTATGATGTGATATTGCAACCAGGCTTTTACGTCTGTCAGGGTATCCGGATTCAAGACATCCTCCAGCACACGGTCGGGTTCTACCAATACCGTCACCGTACTGTCGTTCAGATAACTTGTGAAACCGTTGTCCTCGAACAATTTCAGCATGCGTGAAAATTCCCCGCTTTCCTTCAGCATTTCATATACGGTTTGGATCGGCGGTTCTAAAACCCGGTTGATTACATTTACATAACCATTCCGCAAATCGATATTCTGTTCGACAATGGTCGCCCGGTTGTTCAATTTAATAGCGGTATAGGAAGAAGCATCCACCACCAGGTAATATTCTTCGCCCGTACCCATCATGGTAGGCTGTTTCAGATTACCACTCTCCAAGGAGTTAGTGTTCATTTTTTCCTTTTCAATGGTATGATAGAGCATATAGTATTTCCAATATTGAGGATCTTTCTCCTTATAATCGGAAATTCCCAACTCCTTATACAATTCCATAAAAGCAGAATCGTTAGGCACGAAACAAGTATAATTGCCCCAAGTAGATATCTGGCTGTAAAAGCCTGAATAGTCTGCAATATCCTTATAAATCGACAAGTCTTTTCTCGATTTCACATAATCGTAGATTTGCATGACTTCCTCGTCCCCATCGAATTGTCTCAAAGGGAAGTCGTCCTTGCAGGCAGAGATCAGAAAACACATACCCGCACCCCCGATCATCAGCAGACTCAAATATTTTTTTATCCTATTCATAATACAAAATTTTCTGTTTTATAATCACTCCGTTAATCCTTGCCGAGATAGAAAGGTTTTTGTTTCAATTGGAGATTGTTTTCCACCTCGCTCTTCAGGTAGGGCATAAACCATCCTCTTTGGTCCGATAAGCGCGCTCTCATTGTTTGTTCTTTCACAT
Source organism: uncultured Odoribacter sp. (assembly GCA_905204385.1). The sequence goes on from CAJKZL010000023.1 coordinate 10,357, forward strand.
ATTGTGAGACAGTGGCAACCCGGTTGATCACCAAAGATTCATATCCGGTGTTCAAGGCCATTCTCACCATGGAAAACCATTGTTTTCCTTCGAAGCCCAATTCGGCTATCCGTTCACAAAGTAATTTATCGAAAAACATTTCCCCTTTTCCATAGTCGGCGGGTGCGGCTTCTTCGATTTCCGATGCCCGCCTGATCATATTGATAGATTCCACAGCAGCATCGAACTGTCCCTTCATGGCCAGCGCCTCAGCTTTCATCAATAACACTTCCCGGAACCGGTAGAATATAAAATTCATTTTTTGTGCCGATACGGCATCCCTCATCACATAAGTTCCACCCTCTGACGACACGCCGGCATACTTAAACACCACAATGCCATAATAGCTTCTCGGATAACGGACAGTGTCGTTGGTAACCAAGCTGCCGCTGGCAGGATACACTTTGCGGAAACTGTTACGAATGGCCATGCTATTGGCGTAGAAGGTATTTGAATTACGGAACCAATTGGCAACCGGACTGGGCCGCTTTTCATCGATATACTGATATTCAAAAATACTTTCCGATGAATTTCCGGTTGCAAACTGTGAAAACCAGGTTTCCCGGGTCAGCATTTTGTTTTTATAAATCTCTTCCAGATCGTTGCAAAACTGGATACATTCATCATATTGTTTCAACCAGAGTTTTACATCGGCCCAAATCGCCTTTACTGCTTTTTGGGTAATGCGGCCATAATTTTTGGTGGGCTGGGGGAAGGATAGCGGTGCATGAGCCAAAGCTTTCTCTAAATCGCTTTCGATTTGAGCATACACTTGTTCCTGAGCCACGGCAGGACCGTAGGCTTCCTGAGTATCCGACTCATAGGGTTCCAGGTAGACAGGCACGTCTTGAAAAGCACGCACCAGGTAAAAGTAATATAAAGCCCGTATCGCATAGACTTCGGATTTCATGGATGCCACATCATCGGCGGTAACGCTTTGGTCATAATTCAAGACCTCCTCGGCATTTTTCAGGAAAGAATTCGCCCAGTTTATCCCTACATAGACATCGCTCCAACTGGCAGCAGTCGCATTCGTAGTCCGTATGTCCTGTTTTATGATATTCTGGTAAGTTCCGTTATTTGAATCGTAGATGTCGGACCGAACATCTCCCCATACTAAAAACTTCAAAATGTTGTCTCCCAATTTTACATATACGCCGTTTAAGGCTGCTTCAAGCTGATCGCGGGTTTTCCAATAATCTTCTTTCAGCAATTGGTCGGGGATGTCCACATTCAGAAAACTGTTGCATCCTTGCGATCCCAGTAATAAAACTGTGATCAAACCTATTAAAGTATGTTTTAATCTTTTCATATCTCTTTATTGTCAGCGATTAAAATGAAGCCCTTAAACCAAAAGTCAATTTGAAAGAATTGGTAGGAGTACTTTGCTCGTCGATACCAACTTTGATCAAACGCCCTTTATTGGGAGCAATTTCAGGATCCAAGCCCTTGTATTTCGTCCAGGTGAAGATATTCTCACAAGTACAGGAAAGAGACAATTTACTTAATCTCAATTTCTGAACGATTTGCCGTCCAAAATCATAGGTAAGCGATATTTCCTTCAGCTTCAGATAAGAAACATCTTCGACAAAACGGGAAGAAGCTGCATAATTCCGTTCGCAATATCTTTCCGCTCTCGGCATGTCCGTGATGTCTCCCTGTTTTCTCCAACGTCTCATCACGGAAGTCGCCTGATTGCTTTCACTGTTCATATTTTCCAATTGATAACGCTGTCCGTTGATGACGTCCTGATCCACGTTGTAATAGAAAGAAATACCCATCGCCCAGTTTTTCCAATTCAGATTATGACGGAACAGACCGAAATAACCTACGTTGGCATCACCGATCTGCACTATGTCGAGGTCATTGATTACGCCGTCGTGGTTGATGTCTTCGTAAATCATATCTCCCCCTTTAAACTCTTCTCCATTAATAGAACTAAACCAGAGCTTATAAAGTGTACCGTCTGCCGTCAATACGAGCTTGCCGAAGAAATCGTGTACATAGGCATCTTAATCCCGGGCATACACCCCTTTCGCCTTATACCCATAAATAGCTCCCAGGGCAGCTCCCGTTTCCAGCTTAGCCCTGAAACCATCGCCGGAACCATAACCATACGACTCCTTATAGCCATCCGAGTCGGCCAGCCTTTCCGGCATTTTCAGCATTTTGTTTTCGTTGTGCGAAATACTGAAGTAGACGCTCCATTTAAACTTTATATCCTGGTTATCGATGGGCACTACATTAAAAGAAAGTTCCCAACCCTTATTTTCAAGCGTACCGAAATTCGTTTTCCTTGTACCGAAACCGGTTGAACTGGAAATAATTTCATCCATTAGTAAGTCACGTGTTCTCTTGTTGAATTCATCCGCAGTATATGTAATTCTTCTGTCCAGCACTCCAAAGCTGATTCCGTAGTTATATTCCGTCGTACGTTCCTCGTGCAAGTCGTCATTGGCGAACTTAGAGATGTAAGTATAGGGATCTCCCAGATAACCATTCGGATTATTAGCGTAAGTAACCGACAGCATAGCATTTACATTCGGCATCTGTCCACTCATTCCGAAGCCGAAATAAGGTTTGAATTCATCCAGCCATTCCCTGTCCTTCAAAAAAGGCTCATTTTGCATGGTCCACGAGAATCCTGCGGTTGGAAACAAAGAAAATGGATTGTCCTTACCATATTTGGAAGATCCTTCCGTTTTCACATTGAAATTGAAGTTATAACGGTTTTTGTACCGATATTGCACATCTACAATTGCCGATAAGGTAGTGGCCAAGTTGTCATATCCACCGGCCCCGCTAATCATGGGAGCGGCATTGCTTTCCATCAAATCGGAAGAAGCGCTTCGATTATAGGCCAAAGAAGTATGTTCCTCCTTTTTATAAATCAAGTCCACAATTCCGGTCAACTGCAGAAAATGTGTCTCGGTATTCAAAGGGTTGTATGACAGCATATTCTTATTGGTCAACTGCATGCTGTAATGATCATCCCTCCGTCCATTGTTGTAACTGGAATGATGTTCCTTTACACCCAAAGCCTCGGAAGGTGCAAAAAATTCATTTCCTTCCTGGTTGTAGTCTACGGTTACTTTCGTAGAAAACATCAAATTAGACATCAGGCTATAATCGATTCCCAAAAGAGCGGTGAATTGATTTCTTCGTGCCGTAAAAGTGGCATTGTCGATCATGGCAATCGGATTATACATCCGGGTACCGATAGAAGGTATAGGGTGTCCGTTGTTACCTTCGTCTTCAATATAATATTCCGTTCCATTCTTGTTATACACCGGCAAGAAAGCCGCCCTCTGTCTAGCCAATGCCTGAGGATTCAATTTTACATTGGACCATCTGTTGAAGCCCTTGATAGGCCATTCCCAGCTTCGTTTGTCTATCATTGAATTGGAATAGCTGAATTTGGTGGATATCTTAAGCTTCGTAGACATCTGATAATCCAACTTTATAGTCGAAGTAAAGCGATTTTCTCCACCGCCGATTTTCGTTCCATAAGAGTTATTGTAAGTCATGCTCCAATAGTACATCAAACGATCACCTCCGCCGGACAGGGAAAAATTATAATTCTGAAGGAAACCATGCCGGGTGATCATTTTATACATATCGGTATTGTTGTTGTATAGCCAGGCGGTTTCGTCCGTCAAATCACCCCTTAACAAATTCAGGTTTTTATCATTTACATTATCGACGCCGCCATTGGCATTTGCCTGGGCTTCGATCACGAACATACGTTGCTGATCGCCATTCATAAGGGGTATGCTGTGTGTTTCGAACGTACTGGTATACTTAGCTGAAAAGGTAAACTGAGGTTTTCCTTTCCGGCCTTGTTTCGTTTTAATCACGATCACACCGTTTGCTCCACGTGAACCATAAATTGCAGTGGACGAGGCATCTTTCAATACATCTTTCGATTCGATATCGCTAGGTTCCAGATAGCCTATCGGATTACTACCGAAATTCTGCTAGTCGGACACTTTATAAACGTCACT